>JBPCSW010000257.1:0-5733 GCA_051006675.1 Fluviibacter sp. | reverse complement strand
CCTGTGGTGAAGCCTGCCATCTTGCCCGCTGAAGTTGTGAAATTCCAAGGCCCTGCTACTGAAGAAGCTAAGGATGGTTTAGTGCAATACAAAATCCCTGAGTTTTACTTCAGAATTTCACCGATGGCGGTATTTGGTGCGGTCAAAATTGAAGATGACATGAGCCCATTAAGACAGCCGATTTTGTTGCAACCTTATCCTGAAAAACAAAAATTAGTGGCTTGCTTAATCGTGCTTAGCTTAAGCCTATTGGGCTTGCTCTATATATTAGGCTCTCGTGCTTGGTTGCCGCTAATGGGAAGACCATTTGCACAAGCCTCTCGCCAATTACGCAAACTTTCAGCCAAAGATCCTGAGCAGCTCAAAACAGCTTTATCAAGAGTACATAAAGCGATTAATACGACAGCGAAATACAGCGTATTTAGCGATAATGTAGATGCGTTCTTGGCACAGGCTCCAAGCTTTAAAGCCATTGAAGCAGAGCTAGCTGAATTCTTTGCGCTATCACATCAAGTATTCTTCGACACGCAAAGCACGGCAAGTCACGATGCTAAATCACTTTTTTGGTTAAAACAGTTTTGCAAACAATGTCGCGATTGCGAACGTGGCCTAAAACCAGCGAAGCAAAAGAAAGCTTAACGCGGCATGAATATCCCTATTTTCTTTAACTCGCCTTGGGCACTTTGGTTATTGCCGCTTGCATTCTTGCCTTTGGTGCTAGACCGCGCGTTTACCCAACGCTACTCTTGGGTAGCGATGCTACCTAAAGACAGATTGTCTGATTTGATTGTCATATTACTTAAAGTCTTAGCTGTGTTGGCACTGCTCTTCATTGTGCTAGGGCTAGCAAGTCCGCACAGTCAACAACAAAGCATAGAGCGGATTGGCGTGGGCGCCCAAATCGCTTTGGTATTAGACCGAAGCGCCAGTATGGATGACCCATTTTCTGGGGACACCAGCAACGGCAAAGTGGCTGAAACCAAATCTGTTGCTGCTAGCCGCTTGATTACCCAATTTGTAAAATCACGCCAAAACGATATGTTCGGCATGATTACTTTTAGTAATTCAGCCATGTATGTATTACCGCTCACCGAAAACCGAGATGCAATTTTAGCGGCTGTCCAAGCGACCGCAGGCAATGCGCTATTCCAAACCAATATCGGCAGTGGCATCACGAGTGGCGCAGGACTTTTCGACAAGGTACCCGACTCTGGCTCACGCGCCATGATTTTGCTTTCAGATGGTGGTGGTCGTATTGATGCTGATACGCAACAAAAAATTCGCGACTGGCTAGAGCGCTTGCATATTGGCTTATATTGGATTGTATTGCGCCAACCAGGTGGTTTGAGTATTTTTGATACCAGCTACGTGCCGCCAGAAGATGCTGTATTACCACCACAAATTGAATTGAATGAGTTTTTTAAAACATTAAATTCGCCATTTCATGCTTATGAAGCAGATGACCCCAAATCATTGGCGGCAGCGATTGCAGACATCAATCAAAAAGAGAAAAAGCCAATTCGTTACCACGAACAAATTCCTGGTTATGACTTTTCTCAAGCTTGTTTTTTACTCGCGGCGCTGATGATAGGCCTGTTACTAGGCGTGAAGTATTTAGAAGTTAGAACATGGGATTAAACAAATGACACTCAATATTTTTAAAATCCTGAATGCTAAAAAACTGACTTGGATTTTTGGTCTATTAGCCATTGCCAGTGCAGTTGGTGCAGGCTATGAGATTCATCGCATCCAGCAAATTCAAGCGTTTAATGAAGCTATTTTAAATGCGAAATCGCCAAAAACAGACATACAAAGTTTTGAGGCTAAATTTGCGACGGCTTATTGGCTTGCTAAAAACGAGCGTTATAAAGACTCCACACTGCTCTTTACGCACTTGTTAGAACATGCCAACACCAAACAAAAAGAAGCGATTCAGCATAATCTAGCGACGAATTTTTTCCGTCGTGGCATTGCGATTAATGGCACAAGTATGAGTGTAGGCAAAGAGAGTGAATATCTGCTCAGGCAAGCTAAAAACTTATACCAACAAGCCGTGCGTCTTGATAACAGCCATTGGGATACGCGTCATAACTTAGATCGTTTGATTTTGCTATTACCAGGCACAACAACTCCTGGCGTGGGTGAGTCTGACTCACCAGGCCTCATCATGGGTAATATCCCTGTAGGTCTGCCATAACATGAAAAAAGTTTTCAGTTACTTACGGAGTCGCCGTGATGCGGCGCTCCTAGCCAGCGCATTCGTGCTACTAATTGCTGCGGCATTTAAGCCTACCCTGCCGCTACCACGCAGCATCTACAGCTATTTGTTAGTGGCTGATATTTCACAAAGTATGAATGTGGTTGATACATCATTAAACGGCAAACAAGTAACACGCATGGAATATACACAATATATGTTGCATCACATTGTGGCTAATATGCCTTGCGGCACACGTGTCAGTATTGGTTTATTCGCTGGCGTAAGCGTTGCGGCACTCTACAATCCAATTGAAGTATGTAGTAATTATGCAGCAATTCAAGACACCATCGACCACCTAGATTGGCGCACTGCTTGGTCTGGCAATAGTCGCGTGCGTGACAGTATGTTTACCCTTGCTAGGGTGTTGCGAGCCTTCCCTGAACCAGCACAAGTGGTTTACTTTACCGATGGCGAAGAAGCGCCAAAACTCCACGCATTCAACACCAAAGATTTGACTAACTTCCAAGGTGGTAACGGATGGCTGTTTGTTGGTATAGGGAGCGACAAAGGCACGGCAATTCCTAAACTGGATGATAAAAACCAAGTAATTGGTTATTGGTCTGCAGAAAGTTTTGCGATGCAACCGGGGATTGCGCAGATTTCAGAAGCCAATATTGGCGTGCGAGACAATAACGTCGCTGGCGCAACGGGCGACCGTTTTCTGTCAAAACTACAAGAAGAATATCTCAAAGACTTAGCCAAACAAGTGAGCGGTGATTATGTGCGTGGTGATAGCTTACAAAGCATCTTATCTGCCATGAAGCACCAAAAACCCGCGCGTCACGATATTGCACCTTACGATATTCAATGGATATTCGCTTCTCTTGCTGGCTTGTTATTACTCTTGGCTTATTTGCCTAGACAGCCCATTCACCAGCTTTCAAAATGGCTGAAACGCAAAAGAAAAATTTAGTCCTTCAATCCCCATTTAAGCCAAACCCGCCATAAACGAGCTTCTTCGACATCCGCATTGTCTGCCAATAACATCATATTCCGTGACCAAAGTTGCCCTTTGGCGCGCATATTGATCACTGTTAATTGAGGCATCACCAGACTAGTTGGAAGAATTTTCACAACAAATTTTTTGCCATTCTTTTGGGTAACTACAATTTCGTTGTATTTATTAAGGGTTAAGAGATGACAAGACCAAGGCAGGATTAATAGTGCATCACGGGCAGTTGCATAAGCCGTCGCTAGAATAATCATCAAGAGCAACGCGGCTTTGCATAGCCAAGTAAATGGCAAACATATCACCAACACACTGGCGAACAAACTCACCAAGACCAAGATATAAGCAAGTCGTCGTGATGGCTTTAGCACTAATTTTGTAGGCTTCATTTATAATATCCCTAACGATTTACTTCTATAAAGCAAGCATATGACTCAATGGCATGATTTTTTAAACGCTCAAGGCGCGGTGTTCCAAAATGGCGAATTGCAATCATTTGGAGACTCAAAAAAAGAGCTCCAAGCAGCCAATAGCAACATCATCACGAGTTTATCGCACTTAGGACTTTTGGAAATCAGCGGAGAAGATGCCATCAGTTTTCTACAAGGCCAAGTGACCAATGATGTCAAAAAGCTCGATGGAAGTATCAGCCAATATGCAGGCTATTGCAGCCCCAAAGGTCGTCTACTAGCCCTATTCTTGGCCTATGCACATCTAGACCATTTGCACTTACAAATGCCGCTCAGCATACTAGAGCCCATCATGAAGCGCCTGAAAATGTTTGTGATGCGCTCAAAAGTGGTAATTACAGACAAATCAGCAGACATTTTATGCTTCGGGATCGCAGGTCCTAATGCTGAAAGCACATTGACCAGCCTATTCAACAAAGCGCCTCAATCACCACAAGAACTCATCACGCTGGATGATGCCACTTTATTGCGCCTTGCTGGCGATATGCCGCGTTACCAAGTGTTCACGCATACCGTTAACGCTGAGCGCATCTGGAATGCACTATCAGCTAACTGCACAAAAGTAGGTAAGTCCGTTTGGGATTATTTAGAGATACAAGCAGGTATTCCAGAAGTTGTGCCAGCAACGCAAGAGGCCTTTGTGCCGCAAATGGTTAACTTGGACGCGCTAGATGGCATTAACTTCAAAAAAGGCTGTTATACAGGCCAAGAAATCGTTGCACGCACCCATTACCTAGGCAAGGTTAAGCGCCGTACCCAGCTTGCCCATATCAACACTGAAGAAATGCCTCTTGCTGGCGATATGGTTCAATTAGCAGGCCATGAAGAAGCCATTGGCCAAATTGTGCGTGCTGCGCCAAGCCCTAAGGGCGGCGTTGATGCGCTGATTGAAATTCGTTTGGAAAATTTAGAATCGACTGAAGAATTTCCAGTCTGGAAAGGCAATAAGCTAGAGCTTAAAGCACTTCCTTACTCACTTAACTAATTCACTTCATTAGTGTTTGGCTGGCTCTTTATTTTCAGTGGCTGGCGCTGGTGTAGCAGGCTTATTGGGGGCAAGACTGTTAGCGTCTAACACTTGGATAAACACTTCGTCTTGTTTCACCATACCCAATTCACTTCTAGCACGCTCTTCAATCGCACCGTAACCTTGTTTCAAATCTCGCACTTCTTCATCTAAACTCGCATTGCGCGCTTTTAGTTGGTCATTCTTTTCTTTTTGCTGAGAAATTTGCTGATTAAGATTCCAAACCGTCAGCCAGCTACCCTTTTTGCTGAGCCACAGTGGGTACTGTAGCGCAGCAATTAGGATAACAAAGATAAGCGTAAGCGCTTTCAAGATTGGCTTTTATCTAGCAACTAGCGTTTAAGGTTGTAAAAAGCACCCATGCCAGCATAGCTAGTTGCATCACCCAGCTCTTCTTCAATACGTAGCAACTGATTGTATTTTGCAATACGTTCAGAACGTGAGAGCGAACCTGTCTTAATTTGCAAGGCATTCGTCGCAACTGAAATATCAGCAATCGTTGTATCTTCAGTTTCACCAGAACGATGCGAAATCACTGAGGTGTAACCAGCGCGTTTTGCTGTTTCAATGGTTTGGAACGTCTCAGTCAATGTACCGATTTGGTTAACTTTAATAAGCACTGAGTTAGCTACACCTTTGGCGATACCCTCACGCAAGATTTTTGCGTTTGTCACGAACAAGTCATCACCCACCAATTGAATGTTTTTACCCATGCGGTCAGTCAATAGCTTCCAACCATCCCAGTCATGCTCACTCATCCCATCTTCAATGCTAATGATTGGGTATTTATCTACCCAGGCACTCAAGTAGTCAGCGAATTGGCCTGATGATAATTGCAAGCCTTCTGATTCCAGGTTGTATTTACCATCTTTGTAGAATTCAGAACTTGCGCAATCCAAACCTAACAATACATCACGGCCTGGCTCGTAACCTGCCGCTGATATCGCTTCCAAGATGTATTGAATCGCAGATTCGTTTGATGGCAAATCAGGCGCGAAACCACCTTCGTCACCCACTGTTGTTGCCA
>JBPCSW010000256.1:0-5115 GCA_051006675.1 Fluviibacter sp. | reverse complement strand
GCGGCGTCTGAACGAGGCAGGCGTATCGACTAGCCTGCACGCCTCGTTATTTGCCTGTTAATTTTTCGTACTTCGCCCAGAGTTGTTCCTGGTTCTCTTCGTTGGCCGGATCCTTAGGAATGCAATCCACCGGGCACACCTGTTGGCACTGCGGCTCATCGTAGTGGCCTACACATTCGGTGCACTTATTCGGATCAATCACATAGATTTCCGGACCTTGCGAGATTGCCTCATTCGGGCACTCAGGTTCACAGACATCACAGTTGATGCACTCATCAGTAATCATGAGCGACATAGCAGACTCCTGTACAACGATTAAAGAGGGTAGTTAGGGGCGAATTGTCCCTGATTGCGGGGTTTTTAGCCACCCCACACGCATCAGGGAGATGGCTTGCCCCAACCACGCTTCACAAAACAGGCATTGATATGCGGCGAGACAAAGGAACTGACATCGCCACCGAGGCGGGCAATTTCACGCACCATCGTGGCCGAAACAAACATATGCCGCTCACCCGGCGTTAGAAAGACCGTTTCCACTTCCGGGTAGAGACGACGGTTCATGCCGGCCATCTGGAACTCGTATTCGAAGTCAGAAACGGCTCTCAAACCGCGAATCAGAATCTTTGCACTCTGCTTGTGCACAAAATCCATCAGCAGTCCGTCAAATCCCACCACACGCACATTGTCTAGTGGTGCCAGCACCGTTTTGGCCATATCAATCCGCTCTTGGAGACTGAACACCGGGTTCTTCGAACGGCTCTCGGCGATCGCCAGCACCACCTCGTCAAACATACCGGCAGCACGGCGCACAAGATCCTCATGACCACAGGTGAGCGGGTCGAATGTTCCCGGGTAGATGGCGATTTCACGTTTCAGCATGTCAGGCAGATCCGGTAGAAGTCTCGAAAGAATAAAGATGATAATGCACCTGGCCTGCTTGCCCACGTTTTAGACAATGCAATCCCGGCGCCAGCGCATCTGGCAGTGCCGACTCGGCCTCGACATAAAGTCGGGCATCGTCGGCCAGATGCGGCAACAAGGGCGTGATGATCCGATCCAGCCAGCCCTGTCCATAGGGCGGATCCACAAACACCAAGTCCAACGGCGGCATCGGTTTTGCAAGGTAGGCCAGCGCATCCGTACACACCACGCTCAGCGCAGGTTCTTTTAGCAATTCGGCCGCCGCCTGCAAACTGCGCGCAACGGCGGATAGCTGCTCCACCAGCACAACGGATGCCGCACCACGTGACGCCGCCTCGAAACCCAATGCGCCGGATCCGGCAAACAGGTCCAAACAATGCCATCCGGCCAGATTCTGACCCAGCCAGTTAAACAAGGTTTCTCTTACTCGATCAGGCGTAGGACGCAAACCGGGCGCGTCCGCCACGGGCAATTTCCGGCCCCGGTGCTTACCGCCGATAATGCGTACCTGATTCGGCCTCGCCGATGCTGCTGCTTTAGCCATACTTAGTCAGCCGCAGTACGCACCGTGACCAACTGCTCCGGTTTGATGTGTTTTTGAAAGGCGCTACGAATCGCTTCTGGCGTTAAGGCTCTAATGCGCTCCGGATACTTCTCCAACCAATCGGTTGGCAACCCGTAAAACGCCATCACACCCAAATTTGCAGCGAGCTTGCTATTAGAATCGATGCGCAGCGCAAAGCCACCGGCCAGGTTATCTTGCGCAGCTTTCAGCTGTGTCGCTGTCGGGCCGCGCTTCAGGTAATCGCCAAGCACACTATTCACGACCTTGAGCGCGTCATCCGCCTGAGCACGTTTGGTTTCCAGACCAATAGTGAATGGTCCTTCAACCAGCTTGGGATCGAAGTAGCTATACACGCTGTAGGCATAGCCACGGTCTTCCCGGACCGCTTTAGTGAGCAACGATACAAAGCCACCACCACCCAGCGTGTAGTTACCCACCTGCAGTGCAATCTGCTCCGGATCATCCCGCGCGACCGAAGGCATACCCACCAGCAAATGGGCTTGCGATGCCGGATGATCTACCCGAACCACCTTGGCTGTTGTTGCCGATGGTTTCGGCAACGTCCGCGGCACATCGGTCTGATCGGCAGGCAAAGAGGCTGTAAGCTGCAGCGCCAACACCTCCGCCTCCGCGCGCGTCAGATCGCCCACCAGCGCAATACTGGCCCGGGCAGCGCTGTAATGCGTTTGCCAGAACTGTTGCAAATCCCCACGGCTAATCGCCGCCACCGATTCCGGTGTTACGACGCGACCATATGGATGATCTGGATAAATAGCGGCCATATAGGCACGCTGCGACAGCACTTGCGGTTTAGTCAACGCTTCTTTCAGCGCTGCAATGCTGCGCGCCTGATCGCGTTTGAAAACGCCCCCATCAAAATGCGGTCGAGCAATCGCATCGGTCATCAAACCAACCGCCGTTGCCCGTCGCTCCGGATCAGACAACGTACGCAGCGTCACACTGGCACTGTCCATGCCGGCCGAAGCCGTCATCTGCGCGCCAATATCAGCCAGTGCTTCTGCGACTTCTTTTTCGTTACGGGTGCCGGCGCCTTGATCCAGCAAGCTGGCCGTCATCGATGCGAGACCAACCCGGTCTGCCGGATCAAAAGCCGAACCTGCCAGAAAGCTGATCTGCACATCGACGATCGGTAGTGCGTGGGTTTCAATAAAGTAGACCCGTGTGCCTTGTGCCGTGGTCCAGGACTGCACCGGCGCCGCCAGCGCTTGCGCGCCCACCAGAGCGGCCATGATCGCCACTGACATCATTAAGAAACGCTTCATGGCGTCTGCTCCGGCATTTATGTTCATGCAATTCATTAGTGACGACCTCCGGCCTGAACAGCTTCGGCGCGTTTAGCGCGTGCCGCCAACTCTGCGGCATCTAGCGGTTGCGGCACCAGCCGAGCAATTGTTAGCTGATCATCTTTAAAATAGCTTTGTGCGACCCGTTGAACATCGGCAATGGTCACTTGATTCAGTTTATCCAGCATGAGCGGACTCGCCTGCCAGCCGTAGCCCAAGGTTTCGAGCATGCCGATTTCCATCGCTTGCCCCATCATCGAATCTTTTTTGTACACCTCGGAGGAACGCAGCTGACTACGCGCCCGCGCCAACTCCTGTTCCGTCACGCCCTTGCTGGCCACCTCGGCAAGTGCGCCGCGAATAGCTTGCTCCAGCTGATCAACGGTGTGCCCTGGACGCGGTGACGCCTGCAATATAAACATGCTTGGCCCACGGTTCGTGCTGTCATAACTGGTGTCGATCGAAACAGCGACCTGCTGTTCTTTAACGAGCGCCGTAGGCAAACGAGCGGCCTCATGACCATCCAGAATCTGCGCCAACATTTCCAGTGCATAGGGATCAACATCCTTGCGCGGATCGTTCAGCCGAGGCACCTTCCAACCCATTACTAACAAAGGCAAATCTGCGGGCGCTTCCACATCCAGCTGTCGTTTCCCTGCTTGCGTGGGCTCCTCGAATTGCTTCCGCTCCGGCAGTGCCCGTGCAGGAATAGCGCCGTAAGTCTGCCGCGCCCATCCAAACACCTGCTGATGGTTTACGTCACCCACAACGACTAGTGTGGCGTTATTAGGCACATACCAGCGGCGATACCAGTCACGCACATCCGCAACGGTCATCTGCTCCAGATCACTCATCCAGCCAATCACCGGGCGACGATAAGGGTGTGCCTGCCAGGCAACCGCATTCATCGCTTCATGCACCCTTGCGCTGGATTGATCATCGGTACGCATCCGGCGCTCTTCCATAATCACCTGGATTTCCTTGCTGTAACCAGCTGGTTCCAGGGTTAAATGGCGCATCCGATCGGCCTCCAGCGCCATCACGGTTTTTAGTTGCGTAGCAGGAACCTGCTGAAAATAAGCGGTGTAATCCGTGCTGGTAAAGGCATTGTCGCGCCCGCCAACAGCCGCAACCCGTCGGTTGAACTCACCCGGACCTATGCTGGGCGTGCCCTTGAACATCATGTGTTCGGTCACGTGCGCAACGCCCGTCACGCCATCCCGTTCATCAATACTGCCCACGCGATACCAGACCATCTGCACCGCTGTTGGCGCTCGGTGATCTTCGCGAACAACAACGCGCATGCCATTGGCAAGGGTTGTTTCAAAAGTGTTGTCTGCATCGGCCGCCGCCCACACACACGTAGGTGCTATCAGCGCCGCGCACAAGGAGAAAAGCCCCAGGGTTGTTCGTAATCGCATAAGCTATTTTATCTAGGCTAGAATCAAAGATTAACAAGGATACCCCTGCCACCATGTCTGACGCCACTGATACCCAACCTCGCCGCTCCTGGCGCGAACGTCTTTTCGCCGGTCTCTCCAAGACACGGCAACAGATTGGTGGCTCGGTGCGCAGCCTTTTTGCACGTGGCCAGGTGGACGATGAACTGCTCGAAGACCTTGAAGCGCTGCTCCTGTCGGCAGATGTGGGGGTAGAAGCGACCATCATTCTGATCGAAGACCTGCGTCAGCGCGCCCGCAAACAGAATCTACAAACGGCAGAAAGCATTCAGGCGGCCATGGTGGATTGCCTCACCGATCTACTACAGCCCCTTGAGGCGCCGTTACAGATCACTCCGCCGCCGGGTTCTCCTTTTGTCATCATGGTGGCCGGCATCAATGGCGCCGGTAAAACTACCACCTTGGGCAAACTGGCACATCACTTTCAGGCGGCGGGGCATTCTGTTCTTCTGGCCGCCGGCGATACCTTCCGCGCAGCTGCCCGCGAGCAGCTGCAAGCCTGGGGGGAACGCAATAACGTCACCGTTATCGCGCAGGAAGGCGGTGACCCCTCTGCCGTCATCTTTGATGCGGTGCATGCCGCCAAAGCCCGGGGCATTGATATCGTTTTAGCCGATACCGCTGGTCGTTTGCCGACACAGATGCATCTGATGGATGAAATCGCCAAAATCCGCCGTGTCATCACCAAAGCCGAAGAAACCGCACCGCACGAGGTACTGCTGGTACTGGACGGCACGATTGGCCAGAATGCGATTGGCCAGGTTAAAGCCTTCGATAAGGCCATTGGTGTTACTGGACTAGTGATCACCAAGCTGGATGGCTCCGCCAAAGGCGGCGTCATTGCCGCTATTGCCAAGCAATGTCC
>JBPCSW010000255.1:0-9223 GCA_051006675.1 Fluviibacter sp. | reverse complement strand
AGCAAAATGGCATCGAAAGGCTGATTAGCCCAAGAAGCGGCCGTTTCGGCAGCGTCCGCACACACGACATGAATGCTGCGATCTGCCGGAAAACGTGGTGCATCCAGCGCACGCCTTAGGGCAGCACAACGATCCCTATCCGCTTCAACGGCAGTGAGTTCAATCGCGGTCGATTCAAGCAAATGAGCCGCTTTGCCACCCGGAGCGGCACAAGCATCCAATACGCGCATACCCGGCTGTACATTCAACAATCGGGCTGCCTGTTGCGCACCCATATCCTGTACGGCAACCACATATTGCGCAAACCCAGGCAATGATTCCGCGGCTACCGGCTGTGCCAGCAATAACGCATCCGGGCCGTCTTCCGGCAAGCGCGGCTGCGTTTCTATGCCTGCGGCTGCCAATTGCTGTGCATACGCCTCGACAGTCGTTAGCTGACGGTTCACGCGTAAACCCATGGGTGGTTTGCGATTACCACCTGCGGCGATTTCTTCCCACCGGTCTGGCCAATCTGTTTGCAGACGTTCCAGCCACCACTGCGGGTACTGCCAATCCGCTTCCTGGTTATTGGCAATCGTTTGATCCAGCACGGCACGCTCGCGCAATGCCCGACGCAATATTGCATTTACAAAACCGCGGTAGCGGCCGGCCGATAAAGTTGCTGCCGCTTCCACGGCCTGATCGACACCCACGTGCGCACGTTCGGGATGCATCTCCAGCCAGCACAACGCCACACGCAACAGGCTACGCAACTCGTCCTCGGCTGTGGGACGATCCAGCAACACCGAGAGCTCCACATCACCACGACAGTAACGACGCAACGTAGCGTAGGTAAGATCAATCGCCTGTGAGCGGACGGCACTTTCCGGCAACGTACGTTGTCGCAAATTCGCTAACACCGCCGTCAGACTGCGACCGTAGGCCACCACTTCCGTCACACACGCTGCAGCGGTTTGCATCGCCCAAGCTAACGAGTCCGGAGCCAGCGCAGCGGGCGGCGAGGTAGGTTTTCGCGGCCTGCTCGGCGAGGCCGTTCGCTGTGGACGAGAGCGTGATTGTGCGTTATTCATTATTGGTTTGAGTGTAGCATGTTTACAACACTATCTAGAGGCATAATCTGCCCATGACACTCACTACGCAGCGCCCTGTTATGCACCTCCATCGACTCCGGAAATTGGTCGCGGGCATGCTTTGTCTGGTGAGTCTTCATGCAGGCGCATGGAATGCAACCGGTCATCGTGAAGTGGTCGCAATCGCCTGGTCAACACTACCAACAGCCATACAAGAGGCTATCGGATCAATACTCAAACGCCAGACGCTTATTCCGAATCTGCAAACGCTCACTGCAGAAGAGGCCTGGATGGCGGCAGCACTCTGGCCTGATGACCTACGCGACCAGGCTGCCAGTAATAATGCAGATCACTCAGAACCGCACACGACCCGGCAATGGCTGAGCCGTGCCCGCACGGGGGAGGCAACGCGCCGCTGGCACTTTGCCGACCGGAATATTGCCAAGCCTTTCAACCAGCCCGTGCACGGACTCCTCGAACAGGCGCTCAACGAACAGCTTCGCTTGCTAGGAGATCAATCGCTGACGCGCGAAGATCGTGCCGTTGCTTTAGCCTGGGTTAGCCATCTCATCGCCGATGCCCACCAGCCGCTGCATACCGCAAGCCGTCTGGATCCACTCAATCCGGGCCAACTAGATGCCGGCGGCAACACCGTTATCGTATTGGATGCCGGGCGCCGTCCACCAGAACCACTTAGTCTGCATCGCTGGTGGGACGAACTGCCTGGCCATGCCCGGCCGGGCACCCCGCGCTTCGAAAAGGAAACCGCGCGACTGCAGGGCCAGGCGCAGCAGATTAACAACATAGAAATCCGGACACCGCCACAGCACTGGATTGAAGAGTCTTTCAATATCGCCCGCGATCAGGTTTACCCGGGCCTCAAACCCGATCCGGAAAAACCAGGCACCTTTCTCATCCGGCAAGATTACTGGCTAGAAGGGCGCGACGTTACGCGTGAGCGTTTGGCACTGGCTGGGCGGCGATTGGCCTATGCTGTTGAACAAGCGCTAAAAGATATCCGTTAACGCGCCATCGCCTCTAGGCGTGCAATACGCTCAGCCGTTTTAGGGTGCGTCGAAAATAGCGTATCAATCCCACCACCAGCGAGCGGATTCATGATCATCATCTGTGCCGTTGCCGGATGTGCCTCGGCAGTAGGGAAGGGGATACCACGTGCGTAGGCATCAATCTTTGCCAGCGCACTGGCCAGTGCCAGCGGGTCACCACTGATCTCAGCACCACCACGGTCTGCCTCGAATTCACGCGCACGGGAAATAGCCATCTGAATCAGCATGGCCGCAATCGGCGCAATGATCGCCACGATGATGCTCACCACGGCATTCGCCGGGCGACCCTCTTCATCACGCCCGCCAAAGAACATCGCAAAGTTGGCAAGGGCAGAAATTGCGCCCGCCAAGGTGGCGGCAATCGTCGACGTCAGAATGTCGCGATGCTTCACGTGCGCCAGTTCATGGGCCATCACACCACGGAGCTCGCGCTCGCTCAGCAGGCTCACAATACCGGTGGTAGCTGCCACGGCAGCATTGTCCGGATTACGCCCGGTGGCAAACGCATTCGGTTGCGCTTCGTCGATCAGATACACACGCGGCATTGGCAGCTCGGCACGCGCCGCTAAATCGCGCACCATGTTGTACAGATAAGGCGATGAAGTTTCATCCACAGGGTGCGCGTTATACATACGCAAAACCATCTTGTCGGAGAACCAGTAGGCAAAGAAGTTCATGCCGCCACCCAATAGCAGCGCCATCATCATGCCCTCACGGCCACCAATCAGCCCGCCGATCGTCATGAACAGCGCCAGAATGGCCGCAAACAGAACCGTTGTTTTAAACCAGTTACCCATGTCATCACCTCTGCAGAGAAACGTTATGACCTATGGCGTCTATTAGAACTACATCTGCCTTAATAAATCCTTAGGAAATCGCTAAACATTTAGCGACTCATCGGAAATTTTCAAGTCAGCAAGGTACCAACGGGGAGCGGGTGGCCCCGTAAGAAGTCTGCGGCCTTCAGGCGCTTGCCACCCGGGGCTTGCAACACGTCCAGACACAGGGCGCCCTCACCACAAGCTACAACCACACCGGCATCATCTGATGACAGCACGGTACCAGGCTGGCCATGCGCAGAAACAATGCGTGCGCCCCAGATCTTGATGGCTTGCGTCCCCGAATGCAGCACCGCACCGGGGAATGGATTGTAGGCACGAATTTTTCGATCCAGTTCTACAGCCGTTGCTTGCAGATTTAGTAACGACTCCTGCTTTTCCAATTTGTGGGCATAAGTCACGCCCGCTTCTGGCTGCGCTAACGCAACGAGCGCTTCGCCTGCCGCCAGTTTTTTCAACACCACCACAATACGTTCTGCGCCCAAAGCTGCCAGGCGATCATGTAGTAATGCCGTTGTATCTGTCGCAGCGATCAGCAAACGCGCTTCATCCACAACACCGCCCGTATCCAGCCCCGCATCCATCTGCATAACGCAGACACCCGTTTCTGCATCACCGGCTTCAATAGCACGGTGAATAGGCGCGGCACCACGCCAGCGCGGCAAAATGGATCCGTGAATATTCAAACAGCCATAGCGCGGCATATCGAGCACCGCCTGCGGCAGGATCAGGCCATAAGCCACCACGACCAGCACATCCAGGTTGTAAGCACGCACTAGCGCCTGTGCCTCATCGTTACGTAGCGATACCGGTTGCTCCACCGGAATGCCACGCTTCAACGCCAGCTGCTTTACAGGGGAGGGTGTAAGTTGCATGCCGCGACCCGAAGGGCGATCCGGTTGTGTCAGTGCCACTACCACCTTAAACCCGGCATCCAGAATGGCCTGCAGCGCACATTCTGCAAAAGCCGGTGTTCCGGCAAAACCAACGCGTAACGTCATACGTTCTGCCGCGCCAATTTAGCCAGCTTATTTTTTATGCGGGTCTGTTTAAGCTGAGAGAGGTGATCGACAAACACTTTGCCGTTCAGGTGATCAATCTCATGCTGGATGCAAATGGCCAAGAGCTCGCCCGTTTCAAGCACATGCTCTTTACCATCCAGATCCTGGTAACGCACGCGCACATCAGAAGGGCGATCAACCTTATCGTAAACACCCGGTACTGAGAGGCAACCCTCTTCATAGGTCTGCATGCCACTTACCGATTCGATCACCGGGTTAACAAATGCCTGCAAACCTGTCTGATCTTCCGACACATCAATCACCACGACACGCTGATGCACATTCACCTGCGTTGCTGCCAACCCAATGCCCGGCGCTTCGTACATGGTCTCTGCCATGTCCGCCACCAGTTTGCGCAAGGCGTCATCAAACACGGTAACGGGTTTGGCAACCGTGCGTAGCCGTTCATCAGGAAATCTCAGTATCGGTAACAATGCCATGCGTGTACTCGTTATGGGCGACCAGCGTTGCTGATGTGTAAAATGATTTATGCTTATCTCGGGCTGCCAACGAATGGCGCTGCTTTCGGATCAATATTATAGCGATGCGTCCTAAATTCAACCGTGCTGTTTTCCTGGCTATTGCCCTTATGGGGTTGTCGTCAGTCTCGGCTTTGGCCGAGCCGCTACCTCTGGTGGTACCGGAAGCAACCTTTGGCGCACTGCCACGGATTACGGGTGATACGCTCAATCAACGGCTGATGGATCAATACAGCACTATCCGGATCCAGCTTTCCGAATCGGATACACGTCTGCCACCTGATACGCCGCTCCTGGTATTCCGGCAGGGCGTACGCCTGAGCACGTCTGAAGGGCGCATACTAGGCGTTCTTGCAGTGCCCGTTGCCAGCGGCCAAACGTTAAGCCAGAAAGCCGAAGCCAACGAAATTGTCAATCCGGATCAACCCGGCGTAGCCTGGATGCGTGTGCAATCTCTGCAACAAGAGGTCATGCGCGGCGATAGCGTGATGACCCGTAGCGAAGCAAAAACATACGCACCCCCTATCTGTAAGCCCGTACCCCTTGCTGAAAGACCCACGGTCACCCCACGGGTGATGGCCATTGTGAGCCAGGCCGACATGCTCTCGTCTGGCGGAGATCTACTGGCCGTATCCGGCGGTTGCGCCGCCGGACTAACCCGGGACAGCACAGTGACCCTGTGGCGCCCCGCAATCGCCACTTACGGCCGAAAACTGGATCAACCGGTAGATGGTACCCGCAATGACTCAGCCAGCGTTTTCGATGACAACCCGGCCATTACCCGCGCCCAGACACCGGGGCATCGTGTCGGTAGCGCCACAGTTGTCGCCTCGTACCCTGACACCGCTATCATCCGGATTCAGCAAATCGTGCAAGCGGTTCAACCGGGCGACCTGGTGCGCCTTAGCCCCACAAAGACTCAACCATGACCCCTCTCTGCGCATCGCAAACCCAACATGAGCTTCGCAGCTGGTTAAGCCTCACGCTGCCAGCCGGCATTGGCCCACGCAAGCAGCAGGAGTTGCTGCGCGCATTTGGCAGCCCGGATGCGATCTTTGCGGCCGGCCTGAGTGCAGTAACCGGCATCATTGGTATCAAGCTCGCGCAATCGCTTTTTGACGGTATTAATAATGAGGCGCAGCAAGCACTCATTACGCAAACGCTAACCTGGCTTCAGGAACCCGCCCATCACATCGTTACCCTGGCTGACCGCGATTACCCACAGCGCCTGCTGGAATCCGCTGATCCGCCCAGCCTGCTTTATGTGAATGGTGATCCCGCCTACCTCAACCATGCCGCCATTGGCGTGGTGGGTAGCCGCAACGCAACCCCGCAGGGTATTGAAAACGCTTTGGCTTTTTCCCGCGTACTGGCCGATGCCGGCTTTACGATCATTAGTGGTCTGGCACTCGGTATTGATTCAGCAGCTCACGAGGGCGCCATCCGTAGTGACGCTCCGAGCGGCACCATTGCCATCATTGGCACCGGGATTGACCGGGTCTACCCCGCCAGCAATAAAAAACTGGCACACATCATTACCGGCAAGGGCTGCATTATTTCGGAATTTCCATTAGGCACCGCCGCCACGGCCAGCAACTTTCCGCGTCGCAACCGGCTCATCGCGGGTTTGTCACAGGCCTGTCTGGTGGTTGAAGCGGCCCCGGCTTCCGGCTCGCTCATTACGGCACGTTTAACTGGCGAACTGGGACGAGACCTCTTTGCCATCCCCGGTTCTATACACGCCCCGCAATATAAAGGGTGTCACGCGCTCATCAAGCAGGGCGCCAAGCTCGTTGAATGCGCCCAGGACATCCTGGAAGAGTTGCGCCCGCAGTCTGCAAACAACGTCATCGCCCCCGCGGAAGCCCCTGCGGACAACCCAACACACGCCCCGCTGATTGCCGCTTTGGGACATGACCCCAGCACGCTGGATCAATTAATCAGCCGTTCCGGGTTGACGACAGACGTAGTTCTTGCGATGCTGACCGAACTCAGTCTAGAAGGTGTCGTGACAAATCTGCCGGGCGGGCGTTACCAACGCCTTATCCGCAGCTAACCTACCCCTTCAGGCTATCTGACTGACACAACGCGATAGGTTGCCCCATGCTCGACATCCTTGTTTATCTGTTCGAACACTTCGAAGAGCTCGGAGCTGGTGACCAACAAACGAGTTTTGAAGAGTCTCCGTTATCCGAGACCCTGATCGAAGCTGGGTTCGAGCGCGAAGAGATCGACCAGGCCTTTGGCTGGCTGGCAGGACTCAGCGGTGAACGCCACCGTGCCATCTGCGCCCCATCGGCCGAATCCGTCCGCATCTTTACTGATCGCGAATATGAACACCTCGGGCACGACTGCCTGAACTACCTGTTCGCCCTGGAAAAGCAGAATGCCGTGCCTGCCGGGCTGCGCGAGCTGATCATCGACCGCGCCATGGCCATGGAAGATTTGAGCCTGGACCACTTCAAGATTATCGTGCTCATGGTGCTATGGAGCCGTAATCAGGCCGTCGATAGTCTGCTGGTCGAGACCCTGCTCGACGACATGAGCGCCCCCTACAATTAACCGCATCTAAAAACGCGCTGCTTGCCAAGCGCGGCGCGCCCTCCTATTATGCGGCGGTCACTTACGAGAAGCACCCCATGGGAAAAAAGTTAATCATTGCCGAAAAACCATCCGTCGCCTTGGATATTTCCAAAGCGCTCGGCGGCTTTACCAAGCATGACGACTATTATGAAAGCGACGATTACGTCCTTTCTTCCGCTGTGGGTCACCTCCTGGCGCTGATCTGCCCCGAAGAGTTCGAAGTCAAACGCGGCAAGTGGACCTTTGCCCATCTGCCCGTCATTCCCCCGCATTTTGATCTGCAGCCGATTGAGAAATCAGCACCACGTCTGAAGGTCTTGCAGAAGCTGCTCCGCCGCAAAGATGTCGACGGCCTCATCAACGCATGTGACGCGGGGCGTGAAGGCGAGCTCATCTTCAATTACATCGCCCAGTACGCCAAGGCCAAAGTGCCCGTACAGCGCCTGTGGCTGCAATCGATGACCAAAGAAGCCATCCAGAATGGCTTCGAACATCTACGCGATGGCGCCGATATGCAGGGCCTGGCCGATGCGGCGGTCTGTCGCTCGGAATCAGACTGGCTGGTCGGCATCAATGGCACCCGTGCCATGACGGCTTTTAACTCCAAGACCGGCGGCTTTCACCTCACCACGGTCGGTCGGGTACAAACACCGACGCTGTCTCTGGTTGTTGAACGCGAAAAAGAAATCCGAGCTTTCGTACCCCGCAATTACTGGGAAGTTGAAGGCGAATTCCAAGCCGCCGGCGGTAACTACACTGGCCGCTGGTTTGATGAAGGCTTCAAAAAAGGCGAAGACGAACACGCCCGTGCCGAACGTCTGTGGCAAGAACAACAAGCCGATGCGATCCGAAGCGATTGTCTGGGAAAACCCGGTATCGTTACCGACACCGCAAAACCAGAAAATCGGCTATCTCCCCTGCTTTTTGACCTAACAAGCTTGCAACGTGAGGCGAACACGCGTTTTGGATTTTCCGCCAAAACAACGCTATCTATCGCACAAGCATTGTATGAACGGCACAAGGTTTTAACCTATCCGCGTACCGATTCACGCGCGCTGCCAGAAGACTATCTGCCCACCGTGCACAACGTGCTGGCAGGTCTGCCGGATATTTATGCCCCCTTCGCTAACGAAATCGTGAAAGAAGGCTGGGTCAAACCGAATAAGCGCATCTTCAACAACACGAAGATCTCGGATCACTTCGCCATCATCCCGACCGGCACCGTGCCAAAGAGCTTGTCCGAAGTGGAAGCCAAGCTCTATGACTTCGTTGTGCGCCGCTTCCTCTCAGTGTTCTATCCGGCGGCTGAATACCTAGTCACCACGCGTATTACCCGCGTTGGCGCACACCCCTTCAAAACCGAAGGGAAGGTCCTGGTTAAAAAGGGCTGGCTCACCGTTTACGGCAAAGAAGAGAGCGACGAAGAAACCAACCAGCCGGCCGTTACCGATGGCGAGCTGGTACAAACCGAAGACGTGCGCGTTAAAGCCTCAGCCACGCGCCCACCCGCACGCTACTCTGAAGCCACACTGCTTTCCGCCATGGAAAGCGCCGGCAAACGCATTGATGACGACGAACTACGCGCCGCCATGGCCGGTCGCGGCCTCGGCACGCCAGCGACACGCGCGCAGATCATCGAAGGCCTTCTGGCAGAACAGTACCTGCTACGCGAAGGCCGCGAACTCCTTCCGATGGCCAAAGCCTTTAACCTCATGACCTTGCTGGAAGGCCTGGGCGTTACTTCGCTCACCTCACCAGAACTCACCGGCGAATGGGAATCCAAACTCGGCAGCATGGAACGCGGCGAACTCTCACGCAAACAGTTCATGGCCGAAATTGCCCAGATGACCGAAGACATGGTCGCCAAGGCCAAGAACTTCGAGCATGACACCATCCCCGGTGACTTTGGCACCCTGACCACGCCTTGCCCCAAGTGCGGCGGCGTGATGAAAGAAACCTACAAGAAGTTCCAGTGCGGTAGCTGCGACTACGGCCTCTGGAAAACCGTGGCCGGCCGCCAGTTTGAAGGCAGCGAAATCGAAACCCTGATCAAAGAACGACAGGTTGGCCCACTCAACGGTTTCCGTAACAAAATGGGCCGCCCCTTTGCGGCACTCATTAAAC
>JBPCSW010000254.1:0-5059 GCA_051006675.1 Fluviibacter sp. | reverse complement strand
CGGTATTCCGTGTCCAACGACTGGATCAACTACGCGCCGAACGCGCCGCCCGACGCAATCAACAGGGTCAGGTGGCCATGCGTGTTGACTCGGGTGATACCTCCGGCGCTTTGGTGGCTGATCTGATTAATGTGTCCAAGTCGTATGAAGGACGCAAGATCATTGATAACTTCAGTGGTCGCATTATGCGCGGTGATCGTGTGGGCTTGATTGGTCCGAATGGTGCCGGCAAGACCACCATGCTGCGCCTGATTCTGGGTGAGATCGAACCGGATAGCGGCACAGTTAAGCGTGGCACCAAGCAACAGGTAGCGTACTTCGATCAGTTCCGTACTGCATTGGATCCTGAGGCACCGTTGCATGAGGTCATTTCACCGGGTTCGGATTATGTCGAAGTGGCCGGTAAACGTACGCACGTGATGACGTATCTGGGGGATTTTCTCTTTTCGCCGCAGCGTGCGCGTTCACCGGTCAAATCTTTGTCGGGCGGTGAGCGTAATCGTTTGTTGCTGGCACGTCTGTTTGCGCGTCCGGCCAACATTCTGGTGCTCGATGAACCGACCAACGATCTGGATATCGATACGCTGGAATTGCTGGAAAGCCTGTTGCAGGATTACCAGGGCACCTTGCTCCTGGTGAGCCATGATCGTAGCTTCCTCGATAACGTGGTCACGCAGGTGATTGCCGCTGAAGGGGATGGGCAGTGGCGCGAGTTTGTAGGCGGCTATAGCGATCGGGCTGAGTGGCATGCCGCACAGAGCAAATTGGTAGAAAAAGCCACTCCGGTTAAAGCATCGGTTAAACCTGCTGAAGCAACAACCGCATCAGGCGCGCGTGCGGCCAAACTGAGCTATAAAGAGCAGCAGGCGCTGAATGCTTTACCCGGGCAAATTGAAGCACTAGAAACGGAACAGGCTGCGCTGCTTGAAAAGCTGAACGATCCCACGATCTTCGCAACCGATCCCTCTGCCGGGCAGACAATTTCTACTCGCCTGGCAGCGATTGAAGAGGAATTGCTTGCGTTGCTGGAAAGCTGGGAAGCGTTGGAAACTAAAACCGCAAAATCCTAAACGTTCAGAAAACGCTTAAGGAATCTGCCAGTCCAGCGTAAAGCTGCCGCTGCCATTTTCGCCTAAGGTCTCTGTCAGCCAAGGTAACGTTGCTTCCAGCGTTTGTGGCAATGTCCATGGCGGGTTCACGACAAACAGGCCACTGCCGGTCATGCCCAAGCCATCGCTTGCCGGTGGTTGAGTCGAAAGCGTCACATGAAGCCAGTTTGGCAACCCCAGCTTTACCAGACGATCCGGTAGTTCCACGGCTTCACGGCGGGCGAGTATCGGGTACCAGAGCACATACGTTCCCGTTGCAAAACGTTGTACGGCATCACGCAGACCCGCCACGACTTTGCCGTAGTCCGTTTTGTCTTCGTATGAAGGATCAATCAATACAGCAGCACGTCGTTGGGGTGGTGGCATTAAGGCCTTGAGGCCTGCCAGGCCATCGGCCACATTAATCTGCGTACGCTTTTGTACAAAGCGTAAGGCTTGTGCCAGCAAAGGTGCATCGGTGCTGTGACGCTCGAAGAAACGTAGTACGTCCGCATGGCGTGTGCAGTAACCGGAAATCCACGGAGAGCCGGGGTAGTGCTTCAATGCCGGGCTGGCATTGGCGGCCTTAACTACCTGGCGGTAACGCACAACCGATTCTGGTAAGTCCTCGTCAGCCTGTTCCCACAGTTTCCCGATGCCGGTAGACCACTCGCCAGTTTTACGGGCCATATCACTCTCCACCAGATACATTCCCGCACCCGCATGGGTGTCGAGCACCATGAAGGGCTTATCTTTCTGAGTGTAGTAATCCAGTACCTGAATCCAGACCAGGTGTTTCAGTACATCGGCAGGGTTGCCGGCGTGAAATGCGTGACGATAGCTAAGCATGAATGGGTTTCGTTCAGAGTAGGGGTGCCATTAATTGAGCGGCGTTTTCTTTTAAGCGTTCGCTTAACGGACGCGCAGACCAGGAGGCTGGATCGATCGGGATGGAACGTGCCAGATACTGATCCTGCAATGCACGCACCTGCTGGCTGAAGCCAGCATCGTAGATCATCAGGGTAATTTCGTAGTTCAGACGCAGACTGCGCATATCCAGATTGACGGAGCCGAAGATCGTGAACTCATGATCTACCACCAGGCTCTTGGTATGGAGCAGGCCCCCGGTGAACTGCTGAATTTTCACACCTGCATTTAGCAGGTCTGCCATATAGCTACGACTTGCATAACGCACTAGCGTTGAATCCACGCGTTGTGGCACGATGAGTGTGACATCAACGCCGCGGCAGGCCGCTGTTTGCAGTGCCTGAAAGAGGGCTTCATCCGGTACGAAATAGGGCGTTGTTAGAACCACTTCCTTACGCGCATCGAGCACTGCGCTCAGCAGCATGTGTGACATGTTGGCGGCTTTGTAGCTAGGTCCAGTCGGGACGACTTGCACATTTAAGTCCCCAGTGGCTGGAGGAACAGGCGTCGCGTGCATCTGATCCAGAAACGCTATAAATCCGGCAATGTTGCCAGTTTCAATTGCCCAGTCGCCTTCGAAAATAGTGGTGAGTGAAGCGGCGCCAGGGCCGACAACGCGCGTCATGGCATCGATCCACTCACCCACACCGGCATCCTGTTTAAAAAATGCAGGGTCAACCAGATTAAGGCTGCCTGTCCAGGCAATATGCTGGTCGATTGCCACGATCTTGCGGTGCAGGCGCAGATCGGCTCGGCCAAACTGTAAGCGCAACGGGTGAATGGCACAGGCTTTGACGAGCTGAACACCACCCGATTTAAGACGCTTTGGCCACGCACTTTTGAAAAACGTACTGCTACCCAATTCGTCCAGTAAGACACGGCAGGCGACCCCACGCGCTGCTGCACGAATAAGCGCCTCACCCACCAGATCAGCGGTGCCGCCAGGGTTCCAGATGTAAAACTCAACATCGCATCGGCTTTGCGCCGCATCGATGTCATCAATCATGCCGTGGAGAATAGTCTGTGCGTCAGAGTAAAGTGTCAGTGCATTGCCGGGTACCGGCGGCATACCGCCGTGGTTTTCTGCTAGAACCGCCATCGCACGAAACTTTTCATTGATGTGGCAGGTTGTTTCTGGAAAACGAACATCAAACAACTCGGTCATGCGGATGTAAGCTGGGGCAATTTCATGCATGCGCTTACGTCGTTCACGACCGATCGGGCGTTCACCGATTAATAAATACGCGCTTATGCCCACAATCGGCATGATCGCCACGATCAGAATCCATGCCATGGCAACCCCGGGTGGCCGGCGTACCCAGATAATACGTAAGGCAAAAAGCAATACGATTAGCGGATGGAAGAGGTAAATCCAGGTGGAATCGGTGGCGAAAGCCCAAACCATGTCGATATCTAAGAAAGTAGGGGACGGAAAGGCTCAGGCAAATGCTGATTTCCTTGTGTAATCGGGAGTTTACCCTGTTCTCCCGACTTGCATCCGGAAGCGGCCTCCATTAGCATCATGGCTTCAATAAACGTAAAGTGTCCATGCAATTACCGGGGTTTTACCGGCGATAGTCGACATCGGTGTAAAGGGTTTAAGAATGATTCCTGAGCTTGGGCAGTTAGCTCTGTCGCTGTCGCTTTTTGTGGCCTTGTCGCTGTCGGTTCTGGGTCTAGCCGGGCCGCAATTGGGAGTGCCTGCCTGGGTTCGTTTGGCCAAACCCTAGGCATTGATTTTGTTTACGCTGTTGGCCGCGTCTTTTTTCTGCCTGACCTGGAGCTTTGTCACTAACGATTTCTCCGTGGCTTATGTGGCGGGGCACTCCAACTCGAAGTTGCCGCTAGAGTACCGATTTGGTGCGGTTTGGGGCGGACACGAAGGCTCTTTGTTACTTTGGGTGTTCATGCTCACGGTCTGGACTGCCGCAGTGGCTATTTTCTCACGCACGTTACCTGCCGAGATGGTGGCGCGGGTGCTGGGTGTATTGGGCTTGGTGGGCTTTGGCTTCATCCTGTTTATTCTCTTTACGTCGAACCCATTTACGCGCTTGTTACCGGCCGTGATGGAAGGGCGTGACCTCAATCCGTTGTTACAGGATCCGGGCCTCGTTTACCACCCACCGATGCTTTATATGGGTTATGTCGGTTTTTCGGTGGCCTTTGCCTTTGCTATTGCTGCCTTGCTGGCAGGACGCTTGGACGCCACCTGGGCACGCTGGTCCCGCCCGTGGACACTGGCGGCGTGGGTTTTTCTCACCATCGGTATCGCGCTCGGTTCCAACTGGGCCTATTACGAATTAGGTTGGGGCGGCTGGTGGTTCTGGGATCCCGTAGAAAACGCCTCCTTTATGCCATGGCTGGTGGGCACTGCACTGATTCACTCGCTGGCAGTATCAGAAAAGCGTGGCAGCTTTAAAAACTGGACTGTGCTCTTGGCTATTAGTGCATTCTCACTTTCTTTGCTCGGTACCTTTATCGTTCGTTCGGGGGTGCTGACCTCAGTGCACGCTTTCGCTGCCGATCCAGCGCGCGGTATCTTTATTCTGGTCTTCCTGGCCATCGTGGTAGGTGGGTCTCTGGCACTGTTTGCCTGGCGGGCGCCCACTGTTGGGCGTGGTGGCGCCTTTGCCCTGGTGTCTAAAGAAACACTGCTGCTTATCAACAATGTGCTGCTGCTGGCTGGTATGGGCGCCGTGCTGCTAGGCACGGTATACCCCATGGTGATTGATGCGTTGAACCTGGGTAAGCTTTCCGTTGGCCCCCCCTATTTTAATGCGGTATTTGTGCCCATTATGTTGCCACTGCTCTTGCTGTTGCCTTTGGGGCCGTTAGCGCGCTGGAAGCAGGATCAGCTACTGCCTTTGCTCAAGAGCCTGCGTATTGAAGCGGTGCTGGCAGTGGTTGCTGCCATCGTATTGCCTTTGCTCATGGGCAGCTGGCGGCCAATGGTGGCCGTCGGTGCCGGGTTGGCTGTTTGGGTCATGGCGGGCGTGGTGCGACAGGTGATTGTGCGTGTCAAAACCAGTTGGCCGCCGCGCGCC
>JBPCSW010000253.1:0-2639 GCA_051006675.1 Fluviibacter sp. | reverse complement strand
CTAGGGGTTCTTGGGTCGCCTTTTAGCCAACAGTCGATCCAGCTGGTTGGCAAAGGTCTGTACATCAGACTTGGATAACCCTGATGGCCCACCAGTATCAACACCGCTGTTGCGCAGACCTTCCATGAAATTGCGCATGGTGAGCCGACCTTCGATATTGTGCGTATCCATCAGCTCACCGCGCGAATCAATCACAAGCGCGCCCTTGGCGATCACTTGTGAGGCCAGTGGTATATCCGAGGTAATTACCAGATCTCCTTGCGATGCTTCTTGCACGATACGTTGATCTGCCACATCAAAACCTGCCGGTACTTGTAACGCTTTAATCCAGGGGGATGGTGGCACGCGCAACATCTGGTTGGCAATTAGGGTCACTGACACCTTGGCACGATTCGCTGCCCGATACAGCACTTCTTTAATGGCAATCGGACACGCATCCGCGTCTACCCAGATTCTCATGCATTCGCCCTAATGAAAAAGCCCCGACATAGGTCGAGGCTTTGAATGGAGATGGTGCCGATGGCCGGAATCGAACTGGCGACCTTCGCATTACGAATGCGCTGCTCTACCAACTGAGCTACATCGGCTCCAAGCCAGAGATTATAGCAAAATTTACGGCAATGGCTCACGGGAGGGCACCCCTGATTGAATGAGCCAGGCTTTTGCGGTGAGTGCCGATGGGCTGAGCATTGCAGGCAGATTTAGCGTACCTTCTTCGCCGGTTCTGGGGTCTCGCCATTGCAGGGTTATATTGCTTTCTACCAATCCCGTTGAACTTAGCTTTAAGTTCCAATGTCGTTGCAGGGTGACATCCTGAATCTTAGGTTCGTCTGAGCCTGACTGAGGCAAACGACCTTCGGCTAGTTCAAATCGTAACGACTCTAATTTGTCTTCCGCCAGTCGGACTGCACTATCGTGTAGCACGCTTTCGGCTGTACCGCCCAGCATATTGAGCTGCAACCGCGCGAGCCCCAGCAGACCCACACCAAGAACAACCAATGCAATCAGTACTTCAACCAAGCTAAATCCTCCGGCACGTTCGGCCTTGAGTCGTACGCAACTCATTCGCCATCACTCCAGCTGCCGGGCACCGGCACAAAGGTGCCCAATCGTGTTTGTGCCGCCTGAAGTACTGTTGGGTGATAAGTGAAAATGCCGCCGCCCTGAACAAGCAGATTGTTTTCGGCAATCAATGCGCCATCCAAGCGACCTGAGATCAACTGCACTTCGGTCATTGGTGCCATGCTGTAAACCACACCGCTGATTCTAGTGGAACCTGATATCTGCAACCCGCCACCCGCGATGATGACTACAGGGCTCGTGACAGCACCTAAAACACCACTACTCAAACGTGCGTTCCCTTCCAGCCAGATCACGCGACTACCAGCCGCAGCTATTTCACTACTGCAATCACCGTTGCACTTGATCACGGTAGATGCTTTTTTAACCAAGGTTTTGTCCGCACCAAACCAGGATTCAAAAAAACGATCTGCTGAAAGCTGCGCATAGGACTTATCGTTGGCTAACACAGCAGCATCCGCTTGTTGACCGGGAATAGTCGTCCGCTGCACGTCATCATCGTAAGCAACAGCCTTCCCCGCGTGGAATAACATGCCCCGTGCGCTGGCCGTTTGATTGATTAAGGAAACCGCTCCATTAACGGCTATATCACCCCGCGCACTGATCAAGCTAAATGGTAGGCGGTGAATGCCGCCTCGCATCGCCAACATTTGTGAGATCGCTGCACGACCTTGATTACACGCTGCAACACAGCCTGTACTTTGAAGTTGCAAACGCACATCTGACCCGCCAAGAGCCAGACCTTTTATCCTTATGCTTGCATTGAGCGCATCACCCAATGACACCTGTATTTCTGGTTGGATAATGGTGTCATAAGTGCCACTGCCCTTGCGATCAACAAGTATCTGGTTTCGTAACACAGGATCATTGAGTCGATCTAGCGCAACCCCCAGACCAGACTCCGCAGCCGCATAAGCCAACCGGTGTCCGTAGCCGTTCTGTGTGATACGAAGATCGACCAGCAAATTCCTCTGGGCAAACAACAGCATTAAAGCGGCACCCGCCAGCAAAATTAACGATACAGCTAGAACGCCTGCACCATTTTGAAGGGTGTTGTGGCGAAGCAGCAGGTACGTCATGGCACCACCACCGGATTGCGCCAAGTGACACGATCAATCAACACCCGCTCTACGGTTGGATCAGATTTAAGTTGAGCAACGATACGTATCTGCACAGAAGGCAATGACACACCCAAACTTCCAGCCTGTATTTGGGTTGAATCTACGAGGAACTCGAGCATCGTGACTGACATAAATGCAGGGTCGCTGATGGTCTCGGGAGCTGATGCCGTACCCGTATGCATCTGAATGGTGCCCGTTTTGGCATCATGACTGAAACTACCCTTCACCACTTTGCCATCAGACTCCTGGTAGACGTAACTGAGGGAAGAGCCTCGTTGCCCAGTGTGCAAGGCTTTGCCATCGATGGTCGGTGCCGCGGGTTGATCGGCTATAAACTTGACGGGTATACCTAGATCAGAGGCAGCACCGGGAAATTGCCCCGCTGGACGGATATCCTGCACCATCATGTCCATGAGCGTTCGTACATCTTGCTCAAGC
>JBPCSW010000252.1:0-11148 GCA_051006675.1 Fluviibacter sp. | reverse complement strand
AGACCGAGAGAGTTGCGTACTGTCGAGCCGCCCTGGACCTCCCAGGTGGAGCCGGTGCCGACCATGAAGTAGCCGAGCTGTGGGTTCAGCGCCGCGATGGCATCGAGGAGAGCACTCTGTGTCTGCACGTCGGTCCCGGGAAGCAGGCCGAGGTTGGTCTGCACAGCTGTCTTGACTCCTCCTGCCACCGTGAAGGCAGAGGCG
The DNA here is from genome assembly GCA_051006675.1 of Fluviibacter sp. Lineage (GTDB taxonomy): Bacteria > Pseudomonadota > Gammaproteobacteria > Burkholderiales > Rhodocyclaceae > Fluviibacter. The sequence goes on along the minus strand of JBPCSW010000252.1, from coordinate 10,944 downwards.
AAGTTCACCGTGGACGTCTCGCTGAATGTCACGGTGCCGTTGTAGGTGTTGGCGCCGCTGAAGATGTTGGAGCCGGCCAGCTTCACAATCCCCTCCGATCCGGCGATCGTGCCTGACACCACCAGGTTGCCTGTGATCGTGATCTGTCCGGATGCGCTGCGGTAGATGCCGGTGTCGGCGCCGAACTTGATACCGTTCGCTGCCGTGGTGGGAGAGCTGTTGGGGAGGATGTGGATGACCGCGGTGGCCGCCGACGGGGACACGGCCCCAAAGCTGATGCTGCCTGCAGACTTGATGATCTGCGCGTTGGCATCAAGCGGACCGGTCAGCTTGGCGTTGTAGAGCGGCGTGGTGGTCTGGCCCGACAGCGACAGGGCGGTCAGGAAGGTGATGAGGAGGGGGATCCAGGTTTTCATAGAAGGGATCAGGCCGGCAGCTGGCGGGCCATGTAGTACACTTTGAGGTTGGCGGTGGGCGGGGAGCTGAAGGTGATCTCGAAGCCGTCGAGGTCACGCACGGTGAGGAGCTTGCTGAGGATCTGCTTGGGGTCCGCTGACAGATCGGACAGCTCAGTCTTGACGACAGGCACGGTGCCGGTGCCGAAAGGTGTGGCGTAGTCAATCCGGTACGCGAGCTGCCCTGAGACAGGCGTGATCGTGACCTCGGCCTCACGGAACGGAACGTAGAAGGGCTGCGACCCCCAGGCGGTGCTGAAGTCGATAGGCCAGCGTCCCCAGCCGTTGTTGCCGCCGATGTAGCCCCACTTGTCGTCGAAGGCAAGGGACAGGGGCCCGCGACCTCCCGCCACAGCGGAGACAGGCACCTCGGGGCTGCGCTGCACCACGGCGGACCAGAAGGTGTCGGCATCCAGCAGTTTCATGGCCGGCTGCGGACTGGTGGTAATGACGGGGATCTTGAAGCCTGTGCCAAACAGGGTCGTCAGTACACCGTAGCTGGTGATCTTGCGTCCCGTGAAAGCGACCACAGCATCCAGCACATCGAAGGCCGCACCTGCCAGCCACGCCAGCTCATAGTTGGCTGTGTTGGTGGCGACGTCGAGGTAGGCTGTGAAACCGAAGCGCGTCACATCCGTCACCCCGGCTTCGATCAGGTATTTGGTGACATCGCTCGAGACATTGCGCACGACAGGCACAACAACTGCAGGCGTTACCTCGAAGGGCACCGGGAAGGTGACGGCAATGGTGTTGACGCCTTGGGGCAGGGGTGTGGCTCCGTTTTGCAGATTCATGAAGCGAAGGGTGTAGGGGCTGGTGCGGTTTGACGTTGCAGTGCGTCCATGTCAGGCGCGACGACACGGCTGAAGGAGACGCCGTTCATGGCGGCGTAGTTGCGCGCCGTTTCTGGATCCTCCTGTGCCGTCACCAGGTGGACAGCATTCTGCTGGGGATCCTGCATGAGCAGGATGGCAATGTTGCCCTGCAGATCAGTGATCTCCACCGCCTGGTTGGGCGGGATCTCACAGACCTGTCCATTGATGAGCGAGCGCAGACGGATCATGCAGCCATCCTCCCTTGGGGGCTGGTCTGGGCAGTGGCGGCCGGCGCGGCAGTCATGCCTGGCTGCGGAGCAGAGGCTGCCTGCAGCGCCTGCAGGAGCTGCTGTTGCTGCTGGGCCTGCTGTGCGTGGTGTTCTTCCACCGAGCTGGTGAGTTCATTGAGCATGGCGGGCATGCTGGTGGCCAGCTCCTGCTCGGCTTGTTCGATCTGCTGCACCTTCTGCTGCTGATCACGCACCTGCGTCTCCAGGTTCTTCACCATCTCGTGAAGACTCTGAATGGTCTGCTGCTGCTGCTCGAGCACCATCTGCGCTTTCTGCATGGCGGAGGTCAGCTGCCCGACGGGCTGTGTCAGGTCGGGCCCTGCTGCCGGCGCAGGCTGCCCCTGGGGCGGTGGTGCCTGCTGCTGTGATGGATCACCCTGTGGAGGTGGTTGCCCCTGCTGAGGAGGCGCCTGCTGTTGCTGCTGGGCCTGCGATGGTGGACCGGCGAAGAAGCTGCATTTCAGCAATTCTTGAGCCTCCAGCGCAAGCTGGGCGGCACGGGTGAGAGGAGGAGAGGTGCTCATCAGGCGATAGGGTGCATGGCTGGCAAGGTTGACAACCCGACAGGTGGTGTCTACGGGGTGGCGTTGGGAAGGGAAGGCGGGCCTGCCTTGGGTGCAGCTGGCGGCGGTGCGGTGGCAGGAGCTGCAGGCGTGGCCGGAGCCGGTGCTGTGGAAGCCACCGGCGCTCCAGGTGTCGCAGGAGCGGCAGCGGGTGGAGCGGCAGGCGCAGGGGGCAGAGCTGGTGCGGCCGGCTTCGGCACAGGATTATTCATCGCTGTGTTGGTCGAAGGAGCTGCAGGAGGTGGCATCGCTTTTCCCGGGGCAGGCGGTGCACCTGGAGGTGGAGTGGCGGGAGGCAGGTTGGACTGGGTCAGGTTGGCTGCTCCGTTCTGTACAGACTGTGGCAGCGTCAGCGCCGGGTGTTCGGCCATGCCGTCATTGTACGGAGCCTTCGGCGCGTTGTTCCAGTACTCCTGCTTGCTGCCGTTGCTCATGCTGCCGTAGCCTGGTGGCAGTTGGTCACCGAACGCTGAAGGGTTGTTCATCTTCTGGTCCTGCACAAAATTCTGCGCCTGCTGTTGCTGCATCGGGCTCAGCTGTGCCTGGAAGGCGTTGGGACCTGTGGTGGTGACACCGTTGTCCGTCAGCGAATGCGTGCCTGGTGCGAGCGGGGCGTTGCCGGACTGCTGGCGGTACAGGTTGTGCGCCTTGCTGCCGACATCGGCCGTTGTGCCTTTGCCGTACGGGGTGTCGATGGATGTGTAGGTCTTGGGACCATCAATGGCTGGGTGAGCGGCGCCGTCAATGGAGTTCCGCTGCGTCACCTGCCCGATGGATGAAGTGCCGGCGTCGACAAGCTTGCCTGTGCGTGGGTCAGGGGCCAGACCTCCCTGCAGCTCGCGTGTGCGGCTGTAGTCGGTGTGGATACCATCGGAATTCTCACGCGATGTCATGCCGCTCCAGTCAGAGTGGAAGCCACGGGAGCCGCTGCGTCCGGATGCGTCCATGGTGGCGTTGGCCAGCTGCGTCTTCTGGTCATCGGACATGTGGCTGGTGTCGCCGAAGTTCGCGGCCGAGATGATGGGGTGCTCGGTCGAGATCCCTGAACGAGCATGGAAGTTGTCCACGGTCTTGCCGCCCATGCTGGGGGATGCCCAGCTGTTGGGTCCGCTGGTGCGCATGGAAGGCGGCGCAACGGATGCGGCTGCACCAACGCCCGAGCTGGGAGGTCCCATGGGGCGGGAGGTGCGCGGCGGCGGAACAGGCGTGGCTCCTGTCAGGTCGGGGAAGGGCGTCGTCGGTGGACGCATGGATGGCAGCGGCGTCGCCGCACTCATCTCGTCATACCAACTGCCTGCCCCTGTCGGGGTTGTGAACAAAGAGGGCTTGGCAGCGGCGGGAGCGTAGTCTGCGGCAAATTTGGTCCAGGACAGGAGAGCAGGGTGTGACATGAGTGGGAGTCTGTTCTGGAAAGCATACATCCCTGCAGGCCGCAACTGCAAGGACTACTCCGCCCTTGGCGGCAACTAGCAGGAGATGAGCTTCCCCTTGCGAAGATACCCATGCCAGTGACCTGGCGTGTGGATGCTGGGCTCCAATGTCGGGAGACTTTCGTCACCATCCCACCCCCAGACACGTTCCCCGCCTGGGGCGCCTTGCTGAATCTGCAGCGCGTCCGGACCAGTCACACCTGGGATCCACACATAGAGGGTGTCCCGCTCCGGACTGAAGCAGAAGTCGCCAGGTCGTTCCATGTGGCCGTGCGGAACCTGGCGGCAGTCGATGGATTCGGTATTCATGGTGTTAGAATCTTTTCGTGCTTGACTCATCCGGAGATCGAAGTCACTGAAGCTGCATGGAATATAGCTTCATACCTGATCAACTTCATCATCAGAATGTGATCTTGAAGCTGCATGGGGTGTACCGCATTCGCATCACCGGGACGGAATTGTTCTACATCGGCTCGACCGCAGATCGTGGTGGTTTCTACATTCGGTTTCGTACACATCTGAAGGATCTTCGGCGCAAGCGGCACTGCAATGCTGGATTGCAGGAGGCGCACGACCAGCATGGTGTGGGTGCTCTCTGCTTCGATATCCTGCGCATCCTGCCTCAGGCTGAGGTCAGAGCGGCAGAACAGAAAGTCATCGAGGCCGCAGGAGAGCTGGGGCGGTTGAATGTGCATACCAGCACCCAGGGGCGTTGGACATATGTGATGAAAGACACCACGAAGCAGAAGCTGTCAGCCATCAATGCAAAGCCGTTTAGTTTGAAATTTGAAGGTGTTGTTTACGAAGGTGTTAATCTCACCGCCTTCGCCAAGGAGCGAGGGTTACACCAAGGTGCTCTCACTCAAGTCCTGCTCGGTAACAAACCACAGTTCAAAGGGTGGACACGTTCTGACGTGGTCGAACCTAGAACGGTGACGTTGTGGGATCCAGATACTAACAAACACACGCTGTCACGTCAGCACTTGCCGCAGTTCTCTGAGCAGCACAACCTCAACAAACATACAATGGGTCGTCTAGTGGATGGACACCGCCGGTCCTTCAGAGGTTGGTTCTGTTCTGTCGATCCGCCTACGGAAGCGCAGCGACGCAACGCCAGACGAGATCGTTCCTCGCCCGAGTTGATTCAGCTGCGCGCCGAACGTGCACGAGCGTCACGCATCAAATCCTTTACCGTGTACAAAGACGGAGTGCGTTACGAAGGAACAAATCGATCCGCCTTTTGTCGTGCCCACAAACTGACAACGGCAGCCCTGTGGCTTGTCTTGTCTGGAGCACGTAAACACTTCAAAGGTTTCACGGCTAATCCGGAAACTCTACCGAGTCCTCCAGCTTAACGTTATTGCGTTTAATCCCGTCTAGCGCTTCCGCCCTTGAAGCAAAAACATGATGCCGCAACGAGGGTCTTGATGCGGCTGCTGCGAGTGAGAGCAGCATCTCGTGCTTGGGCAGCGCCATGGTCGCCTCAGGGTCCTTGATGGTGAACAGCATCTTGTCAGGCATCAGCTTGTCCTTCGCCTCCTGCACCGACGCCGGCATGATGGGGAAGTTGAGATTGATCTGGTCACCGTCGAAGTCGGCGTTGTGGCCTGCTGTCACGTACGGACTGATCTGAATGTCATTCCCGCCATGGATCTGCACATACCCGGCGATGGTGTTGAACTTGTGCCACGCTGGCGACCGGCTGTAGATCCCCGGGCGCTCCTTGAGTTCCTGGTCGAGGGCGCGGCGTGCTTCAGGACTGCGGTCCTTGAGGTGCTTGATGGTGGCGGCCAGCGGCATGCCGCTGCGGGACAGGCGGCGTTGCACCAGCGAACCCAGCATGTCCCACGCCATCTCTTCGGGGATGGCGATCTGGTTCATGTCCAGCTCAGGGTTCACGGTGATGACGGAGCGGCCGACGGAATCGATTGGCTTGCTGACCAGGCGGCGGTTCACGAAGCCGAACTTGGGGCTGTCGCCGGTGATCTCATGGAGGTAGCCCTGGGTGCCGCGCTGCAGCAGCTTGGGACTGACAGGATCGCCGTAGCCGTAGAGGGCACGGACAGCACCCAGCAGGTTGCGACGTGACAGGCCTGCCCCGCCTTCGCCGAGCGTCTCCATTGTTTCCTCGTGGATGGCCTTGTGCTTGAACAGATCGCTGTACAGTTCGTTGGCTGCGCCTGGTATGTACGTGCTGCCCATCATCGCGTACGGACGGAAGGCAGCAGGCAGCACAGGCACCCGCGTGATCATGAGCTCGTGCGGCTCCAGCTTGTTGCGCTTCAGCCCCTGCAGGACGTTGAGCATCTTCACCCCCTTGTCACGGCGGGTGATCTTGCCGGAGGCGATGTGGTCACGTGCCTCCTTCTCCAGGGCTTCCAGGTCCAGCGACTTCAGGGCGTGCACGAGGGCATGAGGTCCGGTGGTGGGAGGAGCGGCCGAGGCTTCCTTGACACGCAGCTTGTCGGTGCCGGAGGCGGCGATGAATGGCGTCATGTCGTCAGACTTGAGCGCGTCCGCAAAGTCCTGCAGACGCAGGTCGGACCGACCGCGCGGGCTGTCAGACTTCTTCTTGGCTGCGGCCAGCCATGCCTGCTTGGCGGCATCGGCATGCGCCTTCCACTCAGCCTCGTCGGCGTCCGTGTACTTCTCGAAGCAGGGATGGTTCTTGGGGAATTTGAGCTCGATCCAGACGCGCTGTCCGTCACCTTCAGCCCACAGCCAGGTGTTGGCGCACTCCCAGTCGTTGGAACCGCACAGCAGCTCGACGTCGCCGAGTTTGTCATAAGGATCCCAGTTCTCGGGGCGGGAGAAATGCTTCAGCGGCTTCGGCACTGTTTCGGTGTAGTCAGCTGCCTTCTTGATCGCCCAACCAGCCTGCGTAGCGTCTTCACTGGTGACAGGGTAAATGGAAGTAGGTTTGATGCGCTTAGTGATCCGGAAGGAATTACCGTCATGAGGTTCGACATCAGCGTCGTCTACGTCGAGCTCGCACAAGTGCCCGTTTGGAAGAAGATCCTCTGGCGTTTGCACAGTGCCGCGTGTGAACACGCCGTCATGCGTGCTGTGCTCAATGCTGGTGTTGGCACGTGTGCGAAGCAGGGCATGGATCAGTGCATGTACTGGATCGGCGCTGGCGAAGACGGCCGTCTGTCCTGTACGTGGATCATGACGAGGTTCCAGCTCGGTGAGATTACCTGTCGGCGACCCGTGCCATAGCTTGTGTTTGGCGGCAGTAGCCGATGCTGTCTTGCCGAGAGCCAGCTCCCAGAGCCAGTGACATTTGCTACACTCCACATCACCAGCGTCGTCCGGGGTTGTCGACTCAGGCACGCCGCCGCACTTGGGGCATTGGCCTTTGCGCAGCCAGAGATTACGCAGACCGTCACGGCGTGAAGCCTCCTTGGCTTCCTCGGAAATCGCCGGTGGTGCAGAGCTGCTCTGGGGCGATTTACTGCCCGCTGCGCGGAGGAGATCATCCAGCGGCACCTTCCTCGGCAGCCCGGTGGCGGGAGTCAGGCGGGCGGCGATGCGGTCACGTTTGCGCTGGCGCTGGTCGCGCAGCTTCTGCTTAAAGTCGTCACCTCCCCAGGTGGTCTTGTCGATGGCCTCGTCGGTCATCTCCGGCGAATCCACGATGCCACCGCAGTTGGGGCACAGCTCGTCGGCTTCCATGATGTCGATGCCTTCGCGCTCCGCTTGGGCATGATCCGGACGGGGGTAGCCTTTCTCGTGGAACTTGTGGTCACAGTGGGGGCAGTGGTCGTCGTACTGCTCAACCATCCTGGTCTTGCGGACCATCTGCATCGCCTCCTTCTCGGTGAAGCCTTCGTTGGGTGTCACCGGCTTGGCGCGATCATCCCAGAACTCGGTGATGTCGGGTGTCTTCTGGCAGGTGATCTTGAGGTCTCCCAGTCCGTGGCGTGTCAGCCATTCCCGGATGATGCGCATGACACCGGGTTCGTTGCTGGCGGCACGGGCGGTGAAAATGATGACACGTCGGCCGGTGGCGATCTCGTCTCTCACGGCCTGCAGGATCTCCGGCACCGGCTCGCCGATCGTGTAGACGCTGAAGGGCTCCTGGCTCTTTGCCAGTGTTTTGTCGAGGTCGACAGCCAGTGTCCCGCGTGATGTGTCAGCCATCCCGCACTGTGGCATGCCGTCCGCCTGGCTGCAACGGCGCTGTGATAGCTAAAGCAAAGCGGGCCGGTGCCGCACCGAAGCACGACACCGGCACACGCCTGCAGTTTTGGCTGGACCTTTGGAAGACAGCACACCAGACTGGATGGCATGAGAATGCGACTGCTGCTCCTGCTTGTTTGTCTGCCGTTCTCCTCCTGCTACACAGGACTCGTTGCAGCAGGCTTCTACCAAACCCGTGAGGCCAAGGCGGCCGATGCTCTCAACATGCGCTACATGCGTGTGGGTGAAGCCAACACCGGATACAATCAGCCGCCCTGTCTGTCGGGTCCTTGACGCACGTCAGCCTCCGCCAGTTCAATGGCTCTACAAACCTGACACACGATCAGACTTCTGGCGAAGAGGAAATGATCGCGTGAAGTTGCCTTGTCTGTTCCGACTATATCTTTCAACCGTTTGAGATGCTCCAAGGCCTCATCTCTCTGAGCTTGCCGTCGGACCAACGGCAACTCCACCATCGCGACCAAGCACCTGTCCACGGCCAAACGAGGCACATCTGTGAACACACCTTCGTAAGCCAGACGCATAGCATCGTCCGGGTTGTCTGGGATCCAGTTTTTAGACTTCATGGCTTAGCGTTGTCGCACTCCTTCGGGATGCAGGACGAATCCTGGTACACGTTTACGCACACGCTGTACGGCCTGCTCATCTGTGTGTGCCTGAACGGTGACACAGGCCGAGTTGTTCCAGGTCCTCGGGTTGAACACGCTCGGCGGCGGATTGGCTGTTGAGAAGTAGTTCACCAGGAACGTCTTGCTTGCCTTCAGGTAATCGATCTGTCTCTCACGCAAACGAATCCAGTGACGACAGCGTGCGATAGCAACGTCATCGGGAGGCTCGGCTCCAAGCATGTGGCGCAGGTTGGTCGTGGTAAACTGCAGGGCGAACTCTGCGTTGGCCAGCGGCGACGTTGGTGATGGTGGTAGTAACTTCACGTCAGCCTGGCCAGCCTCCCGCCGGTGGCTCTGGCATGTCTTGGTCTTGTGAGAAAGCAGGCGACGTACACCACGTCCTGTCTTGGCCTACAAGAAGCAGCGCCTGCTGGTGGTAGACGCTGCCCTGCTGCGCCCGCCCCATGACATGTGCCTCTGCCTCCTTGTCGCCCGCAAACACAGGGATACCATTCCCATCGTCAGTGGCTCCGTCATCCAGACGTTGGATCTCCGATGCCTGGTCACTGACTGAGAAGACGCCCCACCCCTCAGCGTTGGCCTGCGTCTGATCGAACACCTCCTTCTCAGCGGGCTTGTCTGTCTCTTCATCGGTCTTGCCAGCCAGGAACTTCTGGATGGTCTCATCGTCGAACAGCGCCCCAACAGGCCACGCATGCATCAGATCCCGCAGCCCCTGACGGATACGCAGCTCCACCACCTGTGCCAACGACACACTGACCCCGCCTATCTTGTACTCCTCCATGGAAGCCTGCAGCGCCTCCAACAGTGTGAGCAGCATCTGCAGTCCGCGGATCATGGCCGGGACAAAGGAGCGTGCGACAGCAATGAACTGTGCGTTCTCCTTCTCCTGCCAGTTCCAGCACTGGATGATCGGTGGATCATCCTCGTGCGTTTCATAGACGCAGTACGTCTTGCTATGTTCGTCCGGCGGGGACGCTGTCCAAGGCTCCGAGGTAGTCTTGTTCACGATGTCCTGCAGGATCTGCAGGGACCGTTTGAGCGGTTCGAGTATGTCGTTCACAGCATTCCTTTGTCACGTGCGTAGTCTGCCCAGGCCGCCAGTACAGTACGGGCGATCTGCTGGTCACTGCCATTGGCCACGAGGCTGCTGGAGTAACCTTCGACCTTGTCGATCTCGGCAAAGCATTCCTGCTTCTCCTCGGGGGTGAGCGGGCTCACCTCGTTGTCCGCGATGACACGCAGCATCTTCTCCGCATCTGTACAGACGCACTGCTGGCACACGGACACGTCCCAGCAGTAGCAGTCTGGTTCATCCGCCGCACGCGCGGCAATGAGAGGCATTTGGGTGATGGTGCTCATGATCTGCCCTCCAAAGGCATCCGGTAGACCGCCGGTGTATGAGGCCGTGCTGGTATTGCTGCGCTCAGCAGCTCCCAGTTCAGACCAACGTCATGTGTGACCTCAGCCACCGTCATGTCATCCCCAACAAACATCCAGTCACCTGAAAGGCTGTAGAAGACGGTGGTGACAAATGCGTAGCGGCGGCGCATGTGCAGGATGGCTTTGCGCACGAGATCCGGTATCTCTGCCGGAGGTTCAGATGATGGCATCAATCCGACGCAAGTAACGGCAACGGCTTCCTTTGGTTTGTAGGCTGGAAACATCCGCTGCTTCACCGCCTCAGGTATGTCCAGAACCTCCAGTTCCTCCTGGGAAGGGAGTTCCACAGTAGCGATCATTCCAACACCAAGACCCTGAAACATGCCAGGATATGGAACGTAAGCTGATCTTTCTGGAACGATCTCAGGTATTGGCGGAACGATCTCAGGTGTGTCAGCGACACGCAGGTACACGGCTTCCTCGCCGGGATCGGAGATGCGAACCAGCTCTCCGGTTCGGCACAGCTCCATCAGGCTGACGTGCACGCCTTTGAGCACAAACATGGACACCATGGGGTTGGTCTCCTGCAGGATGTCGATAACAAGGTTAGCCGTTATGGCGCCGTTCACACCGAGGCACGCCTCCAGGATAGGGTCGATGGTTGCAGTCATTTGCCGTATATGGTCCAGCGCGCCTCGATTGCAACGAGTCCGTTTGAGGGACCGTTGACGTCATCGCTGTAGCCGTGCTTCACGTACACGCGCCAGCCGTTGGGCTTGGTCTCGCCGTCGGTGTCGGGCGGATCCCCGATGTTGCCCAGCTGCGCGCTTAGCCATTGTTGAATGAACCCTGTAACGTTCACTTTGTTCAAACGGAACGGCAGCGGCGCCTGACCCGGATTGGGATGCAGGAGTTCACGGCAAAGGATCAGCGTCAGGCGTCCTGCAGGACACACAGACGTGTTTTCCATGTGTCGCACGTGCAGCCCTGCAATGGGCTGCTTGTTCTGGAGGATATTGTGAGGCGCCCCATCTGAGGCCTTGCTGCCCCAGTAAACGGTCGTGGGCAGCAGCTTGCCCACCCAGTACGATTCTGCGATCGTGTTCTCGCCGTGGCTGTTGAATGCCAGCCACAGGGCGCGCTCGAGACTTTCCAGTCCCTTGCCGGTGTCGCCCG
>JBPCSW010000251.1:0-6204 GCA_051006675.1 Fluviibacter sp. | reverse complement strand
GTATGGCGAGGGTGCTTGCCGGCTTGAAATTGGGGTTGCTGACGACGCTCGCCTTCGGGTTAGCCCTGTTTACCAGCTTTGAGGCCTTGATCGACATGGCGGGTGTGGCGGGCATGTGTGCGTGCATTCTCTCGTTGCCCGATTCGGGCGCGGTGTTTGCCAAAAGCTACGCGCGTATATTTGGTACCGTTTCCGGCGGGGTGGCCTGCGTAGCAATTTACTGGGTATTTCCACAGGCGCCGTGGCTTTTTGCGGCCGGCCTTGCCATCTGGATGGGGGTTTGTGCGTTTTATGGGAGCCGATGGAAATACTTCGGATCCTACGCTTCTATTTTGGCCGGTTATACCGCTGCTGTGATTGCCAAATCAACGCCCAACCCTGAAGACGCAATCCGGATTGCTGGCGAGCGCGTGAGCGTCATTGTGATTGGCATTCTGTCAGTGGCCTTTGTCTGGGGTGTGTTTCATGTCCGAAAAGGTTTTCAGGCCTACCTGCCCCCGCTGAAGGAAATGAGTGACCGGATCATTGCGCAAGTAACACAGGTGGTGAATCAGCCGGAGGCTTATGACCATGGGGCGACGATGCGGGCCTGGGCTAAAGATATCGAGGCCATGCACCAGAGTCTGGTCTATGCCAGTGCAGAAGATCCGGAAGTCAGGCTCCACGCCAGTTCGATACGTTGTGGGCTCAATGAGTTTTTTGCGGACATTGCCGATTTTAATGTCCGCCTTAAAGAGCTGGGGGTTTTGCTTAAGGATACGCCGCACAAAGAGATTGCCGATGCGGTTAACCGTGAAATTCTGGCAGCTTTTCAAACGCGTCTGGATGAGGTGGATACCCAGTCAGATGCGCGCATGCGCGCAATCCGGCAACAGGTACTGGATTACTTTGCCGCGCGCAATGATGTTGAATCGATAGACCGGACGCGCCTGTTGGCCGAAGTGGATGCGGCGCAGAAGCTGATCGACACCATGAATCGTGTACGTCGGGGGCGTGAGACTTATGATGAAGAGGATATCCGGCCATTGGGTCAGGCCACCTCTATTAATCATAGCTTTTACGTGGCTGCAGTCGTGGCATTTACTTTCATGGTGTGCTGGGGCGTGTATATCGTTAACGAATGGGCGACAGCGGGGCTGCAGTTTATCGTTGTGACTGGCATTCTGGTGCAACAGGTCAGCGTGTCGGAGGATCCGGTGGGTGCGATCAAGAGCTTTCAACTGGGTGTTCTGGCCTGTATTTTCCCCGCATTGCTGTGCTCACAGGTCTTGATGCCACTGGGTAGTGGCTTCCCCTGGCTGTTGCTGTCGTTCTCTGTGATTATTATTCCGTGCTGCATTTTGCGCTCGTTTCCGCAGACACAGAACGCGGGAAATACCTTCATGATCTTTGCCATGATGCTGAGCTTGCCGGATAACCAGATGCAGTATGACCTGCAGGGTTTTCTGAATAATGTTCAGGCCACCGTGGCTTCCTGGATGATGGTGCTTGGAGCCATTCTGATTTTCTTCCCGATTCGGAACCGGAAAAAAGTGCAGCTTATCGAGTATCGTGCTTACCGAGGGCTAATGGCGTTGCCACGGCATATGAGCCTCAACCGATTTCGTATCTGGGAAGACAAGCAGCAGGAGCGGATCTGCATGATTGACCGTATGCCGGCTCTCAAGAACACGGTTGTAGCAACGGAATCAACTCATGCACTGTTGATTATGTTGCGTATGGGGCGTTGTTTTTGGCGACAATATACAAATCTGACGGGTATTAGCTTATCGCCAGCCTTGAAGGCACAAGTTGCAAAGGCTGAGTGGTTCTGGTCCAGACAAAAGGATAGTCCGGAACGATTCGATGCGGTGGCACAACGTCTGGTTGATGCCTTAATGCAGGAGGCCGCTGCACAGCCAGCGCATCAGTTAAAATTGCAGGCTGCCGCTCAGGAGTGGCGAATGATTATTTTTAACCATAAGAGCCTTGCTGAACTGCCATGCTAGCCAATGTTGATGTCTACGGTTTCTACATCGCCCCATTTGCGGCGGATGTGGTCATCACGTTGGTTCTGTTTGTGCCGATGCGTCGTCTGCTCGCACGTCTGGGTATTAATCGGTATGTCTGGCATCCGAATCTGTTCGAGATCGCACTCTTTTCAATCATGCTCTGTCTCATAGTGCTCATACAGGCGAGTTAATGCAAACGAACTGGAAAAACCGCCTGCCTGATTGGATACCCACGGATCGTTCGGTAGTGGGCGTTTTGATTACGCTGTTGTTCTTGGTGATCGCGCTGTATCTGGGTTACGTGTTGTGGATGCTCTACATGCGCTCGCCTTGGACGCGTGATGCCTTTGTGCGTGCGGAAGTGGCCGATGTGGCAACGGAGGGTGTGTCGGGCTATGTGACGGCGATTTACGTCAAAGATAACCAGAAGGTGCAGGCGGGTGATCCACTCTTTGATATTGACCCGACGCGTTATCAATACGCCGTGAAAGAAGCCGAAGCCCAGTTCGAGTCCTCAAAGAAGTAACTTGTACTGGCCAAGTCGCTGGCAGACATGCGAAAGAATGCCAAGGGCGCTGTGGCCGAGCAGGAAAAGGAAACTTACGACACCCGTGCGAAGGTGGCCCAGGATACGGTGGAAAGCAATAAGGCAGCGCTGGATCTGGCTAAGTACAACCTGTACCGCACGAAGGTTGTGGCGCCCTGTGATGGCTTTATGACGAATATGCGGTTGCGTATGGGGGATTACGCGACCTCGGGTCAATCGCAGATGCAGATTGTGGATAACACCACCTTCTGGATCGAAGCCTATTATGAAGAAATCAAACTCATCAATGTCAAAGTAGGTGCCAAGGCAACGATTAAGCTGATTGCGTACCCGCAGATTCTGCAGGGTGAAGTAAAGAGCATTGGTCGGGGTGTGCTCAATCAGAACAACGCGCCGGGCTATCAGGGTTTGCAGAATGTGAACCCGATTGATGCCTGGATTCGTCTGGCGCAGCGTATTCCGGTACATATTGCGATTACCAATGTGCCGGAAGGCGTGTTTCTGGCAGCTGGCCTGACCGCCAGCGTGGATGCGGGCCCTGAGGCGCAGCGCTTGCTGGAGCCGCGTTCGCTGCTTGACTGGATCCAGCGATGGCTCGAGTTCAACATCTGATCTGCCGGTTACGATTGGGGTTATCAGTCCTCGGCTTAGCCGCGGGCCTGATGCTTTCCGGCTGTATGACCGGGCCAGATTTTGTGCCGCCGGCCAACGAGTCGTTGCCGACAACATTTTCTCGCCCGGATTTGATGCAGCCACAGGCCGCGCTTGACCCGAATGCGCCTGATGCCAGCTTGCAGTCGGACATCATGCGCTGGTGGACGGTGTTTGATGACCCGGTGCTGAATCAGGTGATGGCTGTTGCTGTTGAAAAAAACTGGGATGTGCTGATTGCGACGCAACGCATCGAGCAGGCGCGGGCGCAGGCTGTGAATGCGCAATCACAACTGTTTCCACAGGTGGCGTTGAACCCGACCATTGGACGACAGCAGAGTGGCGTTAATAACAAGGCCTCTGGGCTGGGCATGCTGGAAAACCTAGAGGTGCCGCTTGGCGTGACCTGGGAAACCGACGTTTTCGGCAAGATCAAACGAAGCACCGAGTCTCAGGTGGCGCGCGTTCGTGCTGCCCAGGAATACCGACGCAATGTGCTGGTATCGTTGACCAGCGAACTGGCCAGCTACTACAGCAATCTGCGCACATTGCAGGCGCAGATTGACTATACCGAGAAAGCCATTGTGGCCTCAAAGCGCCGTCTGGAGCTGACCCGCTTGCTGCTCAAGCGCGGCCTGGATAGCGATCTGAATCTGGCGCAATTCGAGCAGGCCTATGAGTTGCAATTGAGTCAGCTACCCCCGCTAAGGGCGCAGCGAGATTGGGCCATGTATCAATGCGCGTTTCTTGCGGGCGGTTTTCCACTGGATCTTCAGAAGACGCTGGAGAAACCGGCGGCACCATTGCTGACCCGCAAGCCGCTGCCTTCTGCGCTGCCTTCGCAGATGCTCCGTAACCGACCGGATATCCGGCAGGCAGAGCAGGTGCTGGCTGCGTCCACTGCTGAAATTGGCGTTGCCGAAGCGGCCTTCATGCCTGACTTTAGCGTACCGCTAGGCATTGGTTTGAACACGGGTCCCTGGGCCTTGCTGTTTAGCCCAGGTAGCTACATCTGGAGCTGGGCCGTGAATATCGCGCAGCCATTGTTTACTGGCGGCCAGCTGCAGTCGCGTCTGGCCTTGTCCAATGCGACCCGCGAACAGGATCGGCTGGCGTATGAACAATCCGTTCGCCAGGCCATGCTTGATGTGGAAAAGGCGCTGACCGGATTTGATAATTACCGCAGCCAGCGTGGCAAGTTGCAAAGCACGGTGGCCGCGCAGCAGGAAGTGTTTGTCAATAACGAGGTGCTCTACAAAGTGGGGATTCAACCGGAGTTCCAGTACCTGCAGTCGCTAATTACCTTGAACAACAACCGGATTAGCCTGGTGCAGGCCCAGAATAACGAAGCCGTGCAGCTAATTTCTCTGTATAAGGCCATGGGTGGCGGCTGGCAATGGGAAGCGCCGAGCACGCAGTCACCATTGGATGATGGTATGACGACACCGGGGACATTCAAGCAGATTATGAAAGACAATCTTTCTGCACTGAGCACCTCGGGCGTCGGGTCTAAAGCGATTGCAGAATCTGGTAGCGTTCAATAAAGACGCTGACATTAAATGCAGGTATAGTCTTCCGCTTGATTTAACGTTTTGCCCCATTTGCGCACTCCCGGAGAAATGAAAAAATGAAAATCGACGAAATTCGCAAGAACGCCTATGGCATGCCTTATTTGAGCCCTGCTTTTTCAAAGGGCCCGTTCGAGATGTTTAATCGCGAGTTCTTTATCATCAGCTACCGCACGGACCCGGAGGCTTTTCGCAAGGCGTTGCCAGAGCCGCTGACGTTTAAAGATCCGATTGTGAATTATGAGTTCATCCGAATGCCGAGCGCCTCGGGGTTTGGTGATTTCACGGAATCGGGACAGATTCTTTCTGTTGTGGATCAGGATGGCAAGTCGGCTGGTTACAGCAACTATCTTTATCTGGATGATGCGGCCGCAACGTTGGGTGGCCGTGAGCTCTGGGGCTTTCCGAAGAAAATTGCGCATCCTAAGCTCACAATTGAGAGTGATGCACTGGTTGGTACCTTGGATTACGGTTCAATTCGTATTGCAAACGGTACGATGGGCTACAAGTACACGCCGCTGGATGCAGATGCTGAAGCCAAGAAAATGATGGCGACGCCGAATTATCTTCTGAAGATTAGTCCAAATCCGGATCTGACGCCCGGTATTTGCCAGTTGGTTCGTTATTTCGCTCAGAATGTTCATGTGTCTCAGGCGTGGACAGGCCCGGCACAGTTGGAGCTGTTCAAGCATGCGGTGGCACCGATTGCAGATCTCCCGGTGCTTGAGGTGGTTGGTGCCAAGCATTTGGTTTGTGACACCTATACGATCGGCCTCGGTGAGATCGCTTTTGATTATCTGAAGTAATTGTTTGTAAACCTAAAGGAAAAAGTATGTCGCTCAAAGGAAAAGTAGCTCTGGTTACTGGCGCTGCCAGTGGTATTGGTCGTGAATGTGTACTGAACATGGCCGCCAAGGGTGCCAAGGTGGTGATCGCTGACCTGAGCCTGGAAAAGGGCAATCTGGTTGTTGATGAAATCAAGAAAGCCGGCGGTGAAGCCATGGCCGTGGCAATGGACGTGTGTGACGAAGCCCAGGTGAATGCCGGCATCGATGCTTGCGTTAAGGCTTTTGGTGGCATCGATATTCTGGTATCTAATGCCGGTATCCAGATTGTTTACCCAATCGAAGAGTTCCCGTTTGCCGATTGGAAGAAGCTGCTGTCGATCCATCTGGATGGTGCTTTCCTGACCACTCAGGCGGCCATTAAGCACATGTATGCTGCTGGCAAGGGTGGCAAGATCATTTATATGGGTTCGGTACACTCGCATGGAGCATCGAAGCTGAAGGCTGCTTACGTGACGGCCAAGCATGGTCTGCTGGGTCTGGCGCGCGTGGTTGCTAAAGAGGGTGGCCCACATGGCGTGAGCGCCAACGTGGTTTGCCCGGGCTTTGTACGTACGCCGCTGGTTGAGAAGCAGATTCCTGAGCAAGCTGCTGAACTGCAC
>JBPCSW010000250.1:0-2913 GCA_051006675.1 Fluviibacter sp. | reverse complement strand
GGAATATTCCCTTGCTCTGATCTACGCCCATGCTTGGCGCATGGATTTTTCTTAGTGCCGCCTATAATTCTGGCACGATTCTTGTATTGATCTACTCGTAGCCCATCAGGATTTACGAGGAAGATCATGTTTGACGAAATGTTGCTAGAGAACGGTTCGGTGCGTCCACATTACCAAGGTTTTGAAACCTGGAAATCGGCACGCGAGTCTGGGTACCTGGAAACCAAGAAGGCGGAAGCCGACCACCTCTTCCGGCAAGTTGGCATTACCTTCTCTGTATATGGTGACGATGTTGGTACTGAACGACTCATTCCGTTTGATTTAGTCCCACGCATTATTCCTGCTGCGCACTGGGCTCGATTGGAGAAAGGTCTCGCCCAGCGTGTTCAGGCACTGAACCTATTCTTGAAAGATGTATACGGACGCGGGGACATTCTCCGGGCCGGCATCATCCCGGCCAATCGGGTATTGGGTAATACGCAGTTCCGTAAAGAAATGCTTGATCTCAATGTGCCATCGGGCATTTATTCCATGATCGCCGGCATTGATCTGGTCTGTGTTGGCGAAGACGAGTGGTACGTACTGGAAGATAATCTCCGCGTTCCATCTGGTGTGTCTTACATGCTGGAAAACCGCAAGATGATGATGCGGTTGTTCCCGGATCTGTTCAGCGCGCACCGTGTAGCACCTGTAGCGCACTATCCAGACCTGCTGTTGGAAACCTTACGCCAGGGCGCTCCTGATGCACAGGAAGACCCCACTGTTGTGGTGCTTACCCCCGGCTTGTATAACTCAGCGTACTTTGAACATGCATTCCTGGCGCAACAAATGGGTGTAGAGCTTGTCGAAGGCAAGGATCTGGTGGTGGAAGATGACACGGTCTACATGCAAACTACCCATGGGAAGAAGCGTGTCGATGTAATTTACCGCCGGATTGATGATGACTACCTGGATCCGGAGGTCTTCAACAAAGACTCCATGCTTGGCGTACGCGGCCTGATGCGCGCTTATCGTGCTGGTCGGGTCACGCTTGCCAACGCTGTAGGCACTGGGGTGGCGGATGACAAATCGATTTATCCGTATGTACCGGAAATGATCCGCTTCTACCTAGGTCAGGAACCAATTCTGCATAACGTTCCGACCCATATCTGTTCGGAAAGCGACTCGCTTAAGTACGTTCTCGATAACCTGGAAAAACTGGTGGTTAAAGAGGTGCATGGTGCCGGTGGCTACGGTATGTTGATTGGGCCATCCGCTTCCAAAGCGGAGATCGCCGAGTTTAGGGCCAAACTGATTGCCCAGCCAGATGCCTATATCGCTCAGCCAACACTATCGTTATCGACGTGTCCAACAATGGTAGAAAAGGGCATTGCACCTCGTCATATCGATTTGCGCCCCTTTGTGCTCAGTTCGCCAAGCGGGATTCGCATGGTACCGGGCGGCCTCACCCGCGTTGCACTCAAAGAAGGCTCTCTGGTCGTCAACTCCTCTCAGGGGGGGGGCACCAAGGACACCTGGGTTGCTGCCGAATAATTGGTCTTAAACGTATTTCATTACAGCTGTAAAAACTTAAGGAAGTCTCATGCTTTCCCGCACCGCTGATAGTCTGTACTGGATGGCACGCTACACCGAGCGTGCCGAAAACACGGCCCGATTGATTGATATCGGCTTGCAACAATCTCTGTTGCCTGGCCAACAACGCGAGGCAGAAGCCAGCCTTGCTGGCATGCTGGGTCTTGCAGAATTGCTACCGATTTATCAGAAGAAATTTGGTGATGTAAATCCGGAGTCGGTAATCCGCTTTATGGTGCTTGACGAAGAGAATCCATCCTCAATATGGTGCAGCCTGCACAATGCCCGGGAAAACGCCCGCGCCGTACGCGGTCAGATCACGACTGGAATGTGGGAAACGATCAACAGTACCTGGCTTGAGTTTCTCCAACTATGCGAAGAAGGATTACCGCTCAAAGAGCCAGGTAAATTCTTTGAATGGGTGCAGATGCGCTCCCATCTCTCTCGCGGCATTACTATTGGAACCATGTTCAAAGACGAAGCCTTCCGCTTCGTCAGGCTAGGCACTTTCATTGAGCGCGCTGATAGCACTGCCCGCATGATCGATCTACGCTTCCACCATATTGAAAGCATGGATGCCAAAGCGGGCATGCTTGATCCGGATGATCCCGAATTTGCCGTGCGTGAGTTCTACCATTGGGAAGCCGTTCTACGCTCTTTGTCGGCCTTTGAAGCGTACCGGAAGGTCTATCGCGACACGATCAATGGTTCTCGTGTTGCCGAGCTACTGATCCTTAACCCGGATGTCCCACGTTCTATTGCCTCCTGCATCAACGAAGTTGTTGAAAACCTAGAAAATGTCGGTAATGGCAATTCGGCAGAGACACGCCGGCGCGCAGGAAAACTCGCTGCAAAACTACGCTATTTGACCCTTGAAGAGATTGCCGATGAAGGTTTACATCTCTGGTTAACTAAATTACTCGCCGATATCGATGATCTAGGCGTTAGAATTCGCCAGGATTTCTTGGTTCTCTGACGTTTACTGATTACATATGACTTATTGCGTAGCTTTACGGCTTGATGCCGGCCTTGTATTTCTATCTGACGCCCGGACTAATGCGGGCATTGATCAGATTAGTACTTTCCGCAAGATGAGTTTAGTCGAACGGCCCGGCGATCGTGTCATTGTGATGATGTCCGCTGGCAATCTGGCTATTACTCAAGCCGTTCGCCAGGTGCTTGCCGAAAACATGGAGCACGAAAAAGGCCTACTATCTGCCGAAAGCATGTATGACGTTGCGCAACGCGTAGGCGATGCTGTACGTTTTGTGCATCAACGTGATGCCAAAGCGCTGGCGCAGTTTGGCATTGATTTCAATTGCAGCTTGATCGTCGGTGGCC
>JBPCSW010000249.1:0-4815 GCA_051006675.1 Fluviibacter sp. | reverse complement strand
CATCTCAGATGGCTTCAGGTTCGCTTTCGTTTGAATCCGCTCTTGATGATCTGTCCCGCTTGGCTGTGTCGTTGCAGCTCATGCAATTCGATGCTTCAGAAGGATCGCAAGAGTTTTCTTCACTGGCAGAAGATGATGCAGATCAGCTTCGCCTGCTTGCCACCCAATGCTCGCGTACTTATGCACAGTTAATCTACCAGGTGGCAACTAAGGCACGTGCCGACTTACGTCTAGCACCAGATTCAGCTCATGGCTTCCTCATGGCCATGCTTCGGCTATTGACGGTTCACCCTGGCCACGTATCTGCGGTTCAGCCTCTTATGTCAGCAGCTTCTGACAAAACGGCCGCGCCCCGAGTTATTTCATCACCCGGGTTGCATGTGCAATTGTCACCATCTGCATTGATTGAGCCGGTTGCTCAGGTCGAGACGCAGCCAGCAAAAGCTGAGCGCCCACAGTTAGCGCCGTCATCGAAGCCGTCAGCGCCGGGAAGTGCTCTATCTGCTGAAAGCTGGCCGCAAACAGTTGAACGTCTTGGTCTCAAAGGGATGGCGCGCGAGCTGGTCCAGCATAGTGCCTTTGCAAACTTTTCAGAAGGCCTGATTGCACTCAATTTGCCCGCAACGCATCGTCAACTGCTCATGCCTGCTTCGGAGCAACGCGTAGCACAAGCGCTTTCGGATTTGCTCAGTGAGCAAGTGCGTGTGAGATTTGATGTCGTTGAACAGGTAGGGGTTACGGCCGCTGTATTAAAGAAGGAAGCGGCTGAGGAGCGCCAGAATACGGCTGTAGCAGCCATCGAGAGCGATCCCGTGGTGCAAGAACTGATAGATGTGTTTGATGCAAAACTAATTGATGGCTCCATTCGTCCTGTGACGGGTTGAGTTGATTTAAATACAAGAGGAGCTTCAAGATGCGTGGTATGGGTGGAATGGCTGGTATCGGTGGTCTAATGAAACAGGCGCAGCAAATGCAGGAGCGCATGAAAAAGGCACAAGAAGAACTAGCGGACGTAGAAGTAGAAGGCCAGTCTGGTTCGGGCATCGTTAAAGTCACTATGACCTGTGCCCATGTCGTTCGCCGCATTGCGATTGACCCGGCAGCGATGGATGATCGTGAAATGCTGGAAGATCTAGTTGCTGCCGCAGTGAACGATGCGGTTCGTCGTGTCGAAGAAACCTCGCAAGGCAAAATGTCCGGTTTTACGGCAGGCTTGAATCTGCCACCAGGCTTTAAACTGCCGTTCTGATCCTTCTGTGTCGGCAACACTCGAAAGCCTGATAGAAGCACTGCGCTGTTTGCCGGGTGTGGGCCCGAAATCAGCACAGCGTATGGCGTATCATCTGCTGCAACACGATCGTGAAGGCGCTGCGCGGTTGGGGTTTGCGCTGGATTCGGCGATTAATCGTATACAGCATTGCGAACGCTGTAATACGTACACTGAAACGCCCATTTGTGAGCGTTGCCAGTCCGACCGTCGCGATCCTTCGGTGCTGTGTGTCGTCGAAACACCCGTTGATCTCAACATGGTGGAACAGACCCAAGCCTACAACGGCCTTTATTTTGTCTTAATGGGTCGAATCTCTCCTCTAGATGGTTTAGGTCCGAGAAATCTCCGTTTAGAGCAATTGGTGGCCCGTGCCGCCGATGGTTTGGTTAAAGAAGTTATTTTGGCCACAAATTTTACCAACGAGGGAGAGGCCACCGCCCATTTTGTGTCCGAGCTGCTAAAGCGCCACGGGCTAAGGGTTACACGGATTGCCAGAGGCGTTCCGGTGGGTGGCGAATTGGAATTTGTTGATAGTGGGACGCTAGCGCAGGCATTAAGAGAGCGCCGATGGCTAGAATCCTGATTTTTCTTTGCGTATAATCTTAAAAATTAATTAAGACTGAACATTCTGGGGACCCGTCCATGAGCAATGAGCAGAAAGTAGATCCCAGCCGTCGTCGGTTACTAGTAACCACAGCGGCTATTGGGGGTGTAGGAGCGGTTGCCGCTCTGGTGCCGTTTGTAAGCAGCATGTTGCCTTCTGCCCGCTCTCGTGCGGCTGGTGCTCCCGTTGAAGCGGATATCAGCAAACTTGAGCCAGGCCAGATGATGGTTGTGGAATGGCGCGGTAAACCTGTATGGATCCTTAACCGCACGCCGGAAATGCTGGGCACACTGCCAAAGCTGAACGATGCTGTGGCTGACCCGAATTCTGAAAAAGATCAGCAGCCCGCATATTGTAAGAACGAGCATCGCTCAATCAAGGACAATATCTGGGTTGCCATTGGCATTTGTACCCACCTAGGCTGCTCGCCTTCGTCGAAATTTGCTGAAGGTGCTTCGCAAGGTATGCCAGGTGATTGGCTTGGCGGCTTCCTGTGCCCATGCCATGGTTCCACCTTTGACTTGGCTGGCCGTGTCTTCAAAGACAAGCCTGCCCCGACTAACCTCGAGATCCCACCGCACGCCTACCTGACGGATACGCGTCTGGTTATCGGCGACAGCAAAGGAGCCTGATGATGGCCGGCCACAAAAATTACGAAAAGTATAAGTCGAATGGTAGCGTCGGCGGCAACGTCCTTGAGTGGATTGATGCCCGTTTTCCGCTGACATCGACCATCAAAGGTCACCTGACCGATTACTATGCACCAAAGAACTTCAATTTCTGGTATTTCTTTGGCTCCTTGGCTTTACTGGTGCTGGTGCTTCAGATCGTTACCGGTATTTTCCTGGTAATGAACTACAAGCCGGATGCCAACCTGAACGAAAGCGGTATTCCTATTGCTTTTGCCAGCGTGGAATACATCATGCGAGACGTTACTGGCGGCTGGCTGATCCGTTACCTACACTCGACCGGTGCTTCGGCATTCTTCGTTGTGGTCTATCTGCACATGTTCCGCGGTCTGCTGTATGGGTCATATCGTCAGCCGCGCGAATTGCTGTGGGTGTTCGGTACCTTGATTTTCCTGTGCCTGATGGCAGAAGCCTTCATGGGTTACCTCCTGCCTTGGGGCCAGATGTCGTTCTGGGGCGCGCAGGTGATTATTAACCTATTTGGCGCCATTCCAGTCATCGGTCCTGATCTATCAACCCTGATTCGTGGCGACTTTGTGGTGGGTGATGCAACGCTCAACCGCTTCTTCTCGCTACACGTGATTGCCGTACCGCTGATCTTGATCGGTCTGGTAGCAGCTCACCTAGTCGCACTGCATGAAGTCGGTTCAAACAATCCAGATGGCATTGAAATTAAAGCCAACCTGGACGAGCACGGCAATCCGCGTGATGGTATTCCGTTCCACCCGTACTACACCGTTAAGGATATCGTGGGTGTTGTGGCTTTCCTGTTCGTATTCTCGATCGTAGTGTTCTTTGCACCAGAAGGTGGCGGCTACTTCCTGGAATATAACAACTTCTATCAAGCAGATCCGCTGAAGACGCCGTCGCACATTGCACCGGTCTGGTACTTCACACCGTTCTACTCGGTATTGCGCGCAATCGTTTGGCCAATCCTCGGTATCGATGCCAAATTCTGGGGCGTGGTCGGCATGGGTGCATCGGTTGTAATTATTGCCTTCCTGCCTTGGCTGGATCGTAGCCCGGTTAAGTCGATTCGTTACCGCGGTCCGATCTTCAAAGCTGCGCTCACGATCTTTGTGATTGCCTTCTTTATTCTGGGCTACCTCGGTACCCAGCCGCCATCGTACGTTGGCGAGAAGGTTTCGCAAGTCTGCAGCCTGATCTACTTTGGCTTCTTCCTGCTGATGCCGTGGTATTCGAAGATTGATAAGTACACCATTCCGCCTGAGCGCGTGACGGACTAACAGGGTAGAAGATCATGAAAATGAAATCATTCTTTGCTGCACTCATCATGGTTCCGGCGCTGGCTTTTGCGAGCGGTGCCGAAGTGCATCTCGACAAAGCGCCTAACGTCCAGGGTGACAATGCAGCACTGCAGAACGGTGCACGACTATTCGTTAACTACTGTCAGAGCTGTCACGGCGCCTCTTTCATCCGTTACGAAAAGCTGATGGAGCTGGGCTTATCCGAGCAACAAATCAAAGACAACCTCATGTTTACCGGTGACAAGATCGGTGACACGATGAAGATCGCGATGCGTCCGGACGAAGCCAAGAAGTGGTTTGGCGCCACACCGCCTGATCTGACCCTGATCGCACGTGCCCGTGCATCGGGTGATGGTAGCGGCGCTGATTGGCTCTACACCTATCTTCGTAGCTTCTACAAAGACGACGCTCGTCCAACTGGTTGGAATAACGTTGTGTTTGCTAACGTTGGCATGCCGAACGTGCTGTGGCAACTGCAAGGTGTACAGGCACTCGAAACCGTTAAGGAAGAAAACGGCAAAGAGCACCATAAGCTGGTTCTGGTTGAACCAGGTCAGTTGACACCAGAGCAGTTTGATAAGCAGGTTGCAGACCTGGTTGGCTTCATCGTCTGGATGGGTGAGCCAGGCGCTGCCAACCGTAAGGCAATCGGTGTTGGCGTTCTGATTTTCCTGGCTGTTCTCTTTGTTTCTGCGTACGCGCTGAAAAAGAACTACTGGAAAGATATTCACTAAGTAATAATCACTGGCACCCTGGGGTGCCGGCAAGGTCGGGGTCGAGTATCGATCCCGATCTTTTTTAGAGGGCCTTGATCATGATGCATTTGTACTCGGGAACCGTTTGTCCCTTCAGCCATCGTTGCCGGATTGTGCTGTTTGAAAAGGGGATGGACTTCGAGATTCACGACATCGATCTGATGAATAAGCCGGAAGATCTGGCTGTGATGAATCCACATAACCCTGTGCCAGTTCACGACGAGCGCCA
>JBPCSW010000248.1:0-13333 GCA_051006675.1 Fluviibacter sp. | reverse complement strand
TGCCCTTTGACTTTCATGATGGCCTCAAATACTTTTTGAGCGTGTGTCATTTCAATGCCTTCAATAGTTTGGTTGCGCCCTCCGGCCCGTAAACAATTGCCAGCGTGGAACCTGTCCACGATTTGTGCCACTTCAATTGGTCTTCCGTCAACCGTATTTGGGAAAGCGGTTTTTTCCCGTCCTTGACTTCCATCAACACTGTGCGACCGTTGTAGCCGACCAACAAATCAGGACACCCGTTACCCAATGCCGCAAGGCTGTGAACCGTTGCTCCAATGGCCCGCATAGCTTCAACGACCTGTTGTTGGTTCGCGTCTGTTCTTGCCGCTCTCCGCATTCATAGCCTTTCGCAGTTCATCGGCGGCGGGTTTGCCGCGTCTTTTTTCAATGTCCGCAATGGTTTGGCTCCACCAATCGCGGGCTTCATGCTTGCCAAATTCCAGCGACTTTTTGCGGTGTCTTGCCAGCCATTCCCGCGCTTCGCACTGGAGCATATGTTCTTTCGTACTCTGAGTCATCCAAATCCCCCGTCATCACCAATGCCCATGAAATGGTTTGTTCGCTGTACGCTTGACCATCTTTTGCGCGGTCAAGGACGGCTTGTGCTTCAATTATGTTCACTGATGACGTCCCTCCACATCTGGCGTTGCACTGATGTCAAATGCTCACCGTTGCGCTCCCGGTCGCGCAAGGTGTATGCCCAACGCTTAGGGTCGCGGCTTCCGCCTTTTGCCAACTCTGTAAGTTTTGCAATCGCCGCCTTTTTTTGACTCACGGTCATCAATGAAACAGGGCGAAATCTTGTTTGCCTGTCAGCGCCTTGTTTGGCGGCAAGGATTCTGTGTTGCTCATCAGTAATCCCATGCCATTTGTCCATCGGCTCCCATGCGTGAGCGCCGCACAGATACCCTTCACTGACGCTCCAGCGGTTGGGGCACTCATGCGCCCGGCACATCGTTTGACGGTCATCTTGTTCTTCTTGCTTTTGCTGTGCAAATTGGTTGCGAAAACTGCTCATGCTCAACCCCTTCCGTTGTCGTAATGGCCTTCACAAACCTTGAGAAAATTGGTTGGCAAAACCAGCCAATCAAACGTGGCCTTCCATGCTCTGCCGTTGCGGCCTTGGACTCTGCCGCACAAAAAGTCACTTTGGTTCACCCGGCGGAAAAATTCGCAAAAAATCTCCACGCCATCACGAACATCTGTGATGTTGTCTGTTGCCACCACTTCCCGCCACCGGCTGACCAAATGACGCTTGCGGGTTTCGTTCAACATCATGACCCGCTGTAAGGTTGGGCAAAGGGTGTGAAATGCCTCCATCAATCTTTCAGCAGGGCAAGCCGGTCGCCGTGGTGCGTTGACGGGCTCGGCCTCAACACCCACCGTAGGTGGGAATAGTTGGTTACTGGTTTCTGGTTCTTGGTTTATGGTTGGTTGCACGGGCGTTGCAACGTCCGTTGCACGGGCTTGCTTCCGGCGTTCTGCGGATGCTTTGCCAGCGCGTGACGCTTGCTCATGTTTTTCATGATATGCGGCAATCTCCGCATCGGCCCGGTCATTGACCCAGCCGTCAGGCGTTTCACGGAAAAAGTCACGCAACACCACCGGAATGACGTCTGTGGGCGTCCTTGTTCTGCGAGCAACCCATTGCAAGTCAACCGGAATTGGCTGTTCGGTGTCGTAGTACATATCCAGCAGACGCCGATATGTCAAATCTTCCATGTCGGACAGGTGCGCTGTCCCCGCTCGGTAATCACCAATGTGGAATTGGTAGTAGTGCATCTTCACCCCTTTTTCTCACCCCTTGCAAAGAAACATCGGCAGGCGGGGGTGGGTCGCTTTTCAGTGCGCTCATGACTTCGCACTTAGCCGTGTCTCAAAAACTTATCTAAACCAGTCGGGCCGCAAAACCTTCAACTGCCAAACCCGCGCTTCAGGCACATTCGCGCCCCACTGTGCAACAGCGGCCTGCGTGATTCTCAAGATGCGGGCAAGCTCACTCTGTGAGCCTGCAAGTCGTATTGCTTCTGCGGTTTCCATGCCGCAAGTATAACCCGACTAATGGGGTCTTGCAATGGCTTTTGTCTTATAAGCCAGCTTAGGGAAAGCACCTAGAAAAAAGACCAAAAAAATTGCAAAAAGATGTTGACGGGGCCATTAGTTGGCTTATACTAGAGCCATACCGACAACGAATTGCAAAGGATTGAAAATGAGCCGCAAATTTGGAATTGAAATTGAAGCAACTGGTGTGAAGATGGCTGAAGTTGCCGCCGCCTTGAATGCCGCTGGCATCCGCACCTATGTTGAGGGTTATAACCACAGCACCAAGAACCACTGGAAAATTGTGACAGACGCCAGCCTGTCAGGCGAATATGCCTTTGAGTTGGTTTCCCCGATTCTCCAAGGTGCTGACGGCCTGTGCCAAGTGAACACTGTTGGCAAGGTGTTGACAGCGATTGGCGCAAAGGTCAACAAGAGTTGCGGCCTGCACGTCCACGTTGATGCCCGTGACATTACAAACGAGCAAATGAAGCGGGTCTGCAAGATGTGGATGAAATATGAATCCTGCTTTGATTCCGTGATGCCAGAGAGCCGCAAGAACAACCAGTTTTGCATGGGCATCCGCACCAAATACGCAACCCTTGACGCGGCTTTCAAAGCCATTGACGCCGCCCGCAACTTGGGTGACTTGCGTGTTGCCATGAACGGTGTCCACGGACATCCCAGCCGTTACCACAAACTGAACCTTGAGTCCCTGTTGCGCCACGGCACCGTTGAGTTCCGCCAGCACAGCGGAACCGTGGAAGCCGCCAAGATGTTGAATTGGGTTGAGTTGGTGACGGCCTTTGTTGACTGCGCCGTGACCGCCAAGACAATCCGCGCCACTGGTGCCGACAAGTTTGAAAACCTGATGGCCGTGACACCCGTGCCAAGCGTCCGCAAGTTTTACCGTGAACGCCGCGATTACTTTGCTGGCGCAACAGCTTGAGGGGCACGAACATGAGCAAAGTAATTTTGACCATTGACGGCAAGATGTACGTTGGACGCTCCGCCGGTGAGGCGGTGTGCCGGATGCGCGAGAGCGGCATCTTTACCGTTGGCAAAACTGACGATGAGTACATGACGTTTGTGAGCCGCCGCTCCCAGCAACTGCACGGCGCGACCATACGCCACGACACCCCTGAGCACTTCCTTGCCGACATGGCATCCAACCACATCATTGAATTGAAGGAGTTTTGAAATGCGACTGCCACGAATCTATGCCGCTTACGGAAGCAACCTGAATCACGAACAAATGGCAAGGCGTTGCCCGAACGCTGAATTCATTGGGACGGGCTTTTTGCAGAACTACCGACTGGTGTTCCGCAGAGTGGCTGACATTGAATACGCGGAAGACCACAAAACGCCCATCGGCCTTTGGCGAGTCACTGACCAATGTGTGAAGTCACTTGACTCCTACGAAGGCTTCCCGCGCTTGTACGGGCGGAACAAGTGCCAGATTTATCGTGGTGCAGGCAAGTACACCGAGGCTTTCATTTACTTCATGAACGCAGAAGGGTACGAAATGCCTTTCGGCGGATACCTGAACAGTATCGTGGACGGGTACTACAACTGCGGATTGAATCCCGCATACATCCGCGAAGCACTGACCTTCACTGAAGAATCCAGTTTTCTCCAACCAGCCTAATCAAAAAGGAAATGACATGGCACATCTGATTGAAACAAACGCAACCACGGGCCGCGCTGAAATCGCCTACGCTGGCAAGACGCCGTGGCACGGTCTAGGGCAACAACTGACGCCTGATGCGCCAATTGAAGTCTGGCAACGTGAGGCTGGCCTGAATTGGGAAGCCAAAGCAAGCCCAGTGTTCTTTGAGTCGGCAAGAGCGCGTGAGGTTGATGTCTTGTCAGTTGAACCTGTGCGCGTACCAATTGACGGCCTTTTTGCAGTTCACCGTGATGACAATGACCTGCCTCTTGGCGTGGTCACTGACCGATACCGCATCCACCAGCCGGGTGAAATTCTGGACTTCTTTGACACGCTGGTGAAGTCCGCCGGATTCACCTTGGACGTTGCCGGAGCCATCAAAGGAGGCAAGCGCATCTGGGCGTTGGCAAACGTGAACCGTGAAGCCTGTGTTCTGGGTGATGACGCGGTTCGTGGATACCTGCTTTTGTCCACCGGCTTTGATGGCGCGACCGCGACTGTTGGGCAATTCACCAGCATCCGAGTTGTCTGCAACAACACCCTGTCAGCCGCCGACAGCGAGTCAAGCCCATCACGATTCTCAATGAGGCACAGCATGGCTTTTGACGCCAGCCTGATGCGCGACAAGCTGGGACTGGTTGTCAGTGGATTTGACGGAATGATGGACGGGTATCGCAGACTTGCCCGTGAGTCAGTGAGCACTCAATACGTCAACACGTTTTTGCACCAGTTCTACAAACCCACGGTCAACGAGGCAACCGGGCAACTCAAAGAGCATCGGGGCTTCAACAAGGTCATGGATTTGTTTGAAGGGCGTGGCATGGGCGCAGACCTATCGGGGGCCAGAGGCACGAAATGGGGACTTCTGAACGCCATGACTCAATACATCGACCACGAACGCGGACGCAATGTAGACAGCCGACTGTCAAGCGCGTGGTTTGGTGCCGGTGAACGTCAAAAGCGTGAAGCAGAATCCATGTTGCTGTCATAAGCTGTCTTAGGGAAAGCACCTACAAAAAAGACAAAAAAAGTCTTGATGTAGGTGTTAGTTGGCTTATAATTAACCCATGCCCCACACCGAGGGGTCTATTTGAAAGGAAGCAAAATGCAAATTACAGCCGGAATGAGAATTGAGTGGCACAGCCAAGGGGGCCACCTGACCGGGACGGTCAAAGAAATCAAATTGAGCCTGAGCGCGGGCCAAACAATGGAACCTTGGCTCCACGTTACAGAAATCCAAAACGTCAATACAGGCGTGGCTTACAAGAGCGGCGTTGTTCTCCACGCAGACAACGGCTCAATCAAGATGCTGAAAATCCGCCCTTGGGAGTGACAGCATGAAAAACTTTTTCAAACGATTTATTGCGTGGCTTCTTCAAGGATTGCTCAGTGCGGCGTTGCTCATATTTTTTGTGGTGATGTTTGCAGAGTGGGCGTCCGGTTGTGGCGAGTCTTACGTTGATGCCAAAGGCAAAACCCATGTAGGCCAGTGCATCTTCCTTGACAGGGGGAACAAGTAATGAATGAAACAACGTACCTTGGTGATGGCGTGTACGCCAGTTATGACGGCTTCCAAATTTGGCTTGCCGCAAACCATCACGAAAACAAAGTCATTGCCATTGAACCTCACGTGTTTGGTCAATTGATGCGCTATGCCGAACAGGTTTATGGCTTCACCGTGACCTTTACGCCAAGGGAACAACATGACTGAGTTCAACGCCCGTGTGTGCGGCATCCCTTGCATCATCAACGTGACGTATTGGGATTCATACCAGCCTGCAATCATCCGCGCCGACCCCGGATACAGCCACCCGTCAGAAGGCGGTGATGGCGAATGGGAAATCCTTGACAGCCGTGGCCGACCTGCGCCGTGGCTTCAGCGCAAGCTGGACAAAGACCCTGACGAGCAAGACCGAGTCAGTGGATTGGTTTTTGAATTTATGGAAAGCGGTGATGACGATGACTACTGAGCAATCTCTTGTGTTGTATGACGCTGATGCCATCATCAAAAAATCCGAAGCCGTTTCCAAGGAATACATTACCAGCAACACTGACCCAGAGGCTCCGCGTTGGCGACTGTCTTTCCAAGTTGGGTATTTGACTGGAAGCATCAACAACTTGTGCGCGTACATCAAATTTTTAGAAGGGGAATTGAATGAAGCAAACGCCAAGATAGACAGGCTCACCAGATGAGCCACCAAGAGTTTTTTGAAACCGTCCAACGACAAGAGGAATACATGGAAAACATGATTGAAAAATATGAGCACAGCGATGACGCCGTAGTGTTCAGCGCATTTGTCCGAGCACAGCGCAAATTTGGCCCTGCGCTCAAGACCAGCAACAACCCGCATTTCCGGAGCAAGTACGCATCGCTGGATGCCGTAATTGAAGCGGTCATTGATGGTTTGCACAGTGAAGGCTTTGCCCTCACGCAATACACCGAGCCGCGTGATGACGGTGTGTACGTCAAGACAGTGCTGTTGCATGAGTCCGGGGGGTTGCTGGTGCTTGGAGAGTTGTTCATGCCAGCCGTGAAGCATGACCCGCAAGGCTTTGGCAGTGCGTTGACGTATTGCCGCCGATACAGCATCCAAGCCGCGATGGGCATTGCTCCAGAAGATGACGATGGCAATGCCGCCAGCAAACAGCCAGCGCCTCGCAATTCGCCAACGCTTGGCATCTTTGAGCAATTGAAGCCAGAGCGGCAAGCGGTCATCATGGATGTTGTTGATGCAGTCAATGAACGATTCATTGCTGAAGACATTATTGGGGCTTACGATGAGTACGCCGGAATCACTGACGGAGATGAGAAGGTTGCTCTTTGGAGCAAGCTGGACAGCAAAGTGCGTTCAGCAATCAAAAAACACGGCGAATCATTGAAAGGCAAATGACATGGCACACAAAGAAGTCACCGCAATTCTTGGTGAATACACCAACTCCAAAGGCGAAGTCAAAAAGCGTTACATGAAAATTGGTGCGCTGATTGACACCAAAAACGGCCCAATGCTCAAGCTGGACGTGATTCCGCTGGAATGGAACGGGTACGCTTACATCAATGAGCCGTTTGACAAGCGCAAGGCTCAAACCGAAGGCGGTGGCCGTCAAGCCGATGATGGCTTTGATGACGATATGCCCTTCTAATTTTTACGGGCTGAAAGCGGATGCTGGGAAGACGGTTTCTCGACAGTACCGGACGTAGCGAGTAGGCCCACCAATTTAACGCAATCAAGATAGGACAAGACATGGAACAAATTAAAGTCACCACACTTCGCAAAGCAATCGCCCTTTTGGAGGCTTGCGGTTTTCAATACGCCATCATTGACGGCGATGGCGTAAAACATGGGGAATTGGATGTCCCCGCGCCAAAGCCTCCGGCAAAACGTGGCCCACTTGTTTTCCCTTACGGCGAAGTCAGTGAGTACATCAAGAAACATATTCCTGATGATGTGGCTGTGGGTGATGTGCTTGAGGTTCCAATTCAACAGTACGGAACAGAGCGCATCCGCAGTTCAATCTTGAATTTGCTGTCCCGGAAATACGGCCGCAACAAATTTACCTCAGTGATTGACAACGGAAACGTGCAAGTTATGCGCGTGGAGGAATGACATGGAAAACGCAAATTACCGACAAATGGCAATGGTCTTGTTGGCCGCATCCGAGGCGATGCTGGCCGCATTGAAGCATCGCGGCTTGGAATGCGATGACATTATTTTGGAATACGAAAACGATGACGGCTCCAAAACCAGCGTGACAACAACCGTAGATGCCATCATTGGTTCATGCGGGTACGCGCTGGGTGTGGGCAAACGCCGGTATCAAGTCAGAGAACAGGACGTATGACATGGATACGCATCTGCAACGATTGATTGCCGAAAACCGTGAGCAATTCCCTGATGAATTCATTGATTGGTTTCCCAAAAATCAACACGTCTGGAAAGCGTTTGTGAAGGAAACCAACAAAGTGATTTCAGTGGGGTTCAAGCATTACTCCGCCAGAACAATCATCCATGTTTTGCGGCACCACTCCGCAATCAAGGAAAAAAGCGATGAGTGGAAAATCAACAACAACTTGTCCCCATATCTGGCGCGGCTGTTTGCGCTGGCGCATCCCGGACACGCTGGAATTTTCAAATACAAACAAACCCCAAAAGCCGAACGTGACAACTGGACGGCCAAACACAACAGGAGCCTTTTTGAATGAAAGCAATGGTGAAGTTTTGCACAGCAACTTTGATGCTGGCTTGCCTCGTTATAGCGTTCGGGTTTTGCTTAAAAATCTGGTGGCTGTTGTTTTCAGTGGGATGGAACGCGCTGTGATTCGCGTTGCCTTGCTGGCGTTGGTCGCCGCCATGTTGTCAGGGTGCGCCGCGCCTTTGCAACTGGTAGCCGACCATTTCAACGCCCAAGACCCTTGCCAGAAAGCCCGTCAAGCTCGTCCAGCATTTTGTGGGGCCGGTGGTGCCACCGCAATGATTCGCGGCCCTGATGGCCGCGTGATGGGCACGGTTTGGCCCATGCCGCGCCAATAAACCGTCAGGATTGGTTTCGCTTGTCGTAAATTGACCAGCCAACGCCCGCCGCCGCAGATGCGCCGCCAATAATTGCGTTCAGCGTGTCGCCGTCCACGCCGTATTTGACAGCAAAGCCGCCAGCCAAAGCGGTCAACAGATGCCGCACGATTGCTTGAACAATGGTTGAGTTCATGGGTATGCTTTCCAAGTGAGTTGCCAGTGGGGGCCGTCTTTGAATGTCCTCCAATCCCCGCCCCACTCAATCGGGATATTGAATTCAGCCGCCGCCGCTTTCATAGCCTTGGCAATCTTTGCAAACAGCGGCCAATCCCAACGAACCTGATTGCCCACCACGGGGGCCAAATCAACCGCGTGTCCAGTGAGGTGCCTTGACTTCATGGTCTGACTTGCGCCAGCCTTGAACAGTTCCGCTTGTCGCGCTTCGGTTCTGACGCCTTCCAGTGCCGCAAAATCCACCTCAGAAATTTCCAGCGCACGGCGCACAACTTTGACCAAATCAGGGTGCAGACCTTTGAGCCTGTCCTCACTGCGCTGACCAAACTTGAAGGTCATTTAACGTGAGGCGCAATGGACGCCCAAATGATTCCCGCCATACTCACCAACATCACCCCACAAGCCTTAAGGATAATGCCTTCAAGTCGCTTCAAACGAGCATTAATTTGTTCATATCGAAAGGCGCAAACGGCCTCATGTGAATTTAACCGAGCGTCAGTTTCATTGATGGTTGCCATTTGATAACTCTTGTCAGAAGAAAGCTAAAAATCCAACTGTTCCAATGATGCCAGTGACAACAACAGCAAAAAGAAAGTCTGTTGCAGTCAAGCCTTCGACAATAATAACAGGAACAATTGATGAATTGCTTTGAATTTCTGTTGCTGCAACTGATTCACTCAATGCTGCGTTTGTTACGCGCAAAGGTTGAGCACTGGTTGTTGCAACAACAGATTCAGTGACCGTGCTTACAAAAGCAACAGTATTTGTTTGGGTATCAGAAGCAGAAATGGCTTCTACTCTTGAAGCAATTGCTGCAAGAAATGCTTGCTCACTTTCTGTTGCAGTAACTGATTCCGTTCGACTACTTACAAAAACTGCGGAAGCTATTTCAGTATCAGTAGCTGTCAAAGTTTCATCTCGAGAAGCATCAAGTGATCGTAAAGATGAAGAACTATCTGTTGCTGTCACTGTCTCGGTCACAGAACTTATAAATGCAACAGTATTGCTCTGCGTGTCTACAGCCGATACGGATTCTGTGCGAGTCGCAATCGACAACAGCAATGCTTGTGCAGAATCAGAAGCTGTGACACTTTCACTTTCGGAAGCAAGAAAGAAAACAGATCCGATCTGAGAATCTAATGCTGTGACAGTTTCAGATTGACTTGCAACAGCAGACAATGTGGTTGTCTGAGTATTTGTTGCAGTCAAAGTTTCTGTATCAAAAGCAGTAAATGCCACGATGTTTGTTTGAGCTTCTATTGCAGATACAGTTTCTATCTGAGTTGCAATTGCAGACAATGCTGAAGTAGAAGTTTCTGTTGCCGCAATAGTTTCAGCAATAGAACTGATGAAAGCAACATTTGCCAAAATTGTTTCAGTTGAAACAACAGATTCTGTGATTTGTCCAGAAGTCAATAAGATTTCATCAGAAGATTCTGTGGCTGTAATGCTTTCTGTCACGGAAGTGCCAGCAGCAATATCTGAATCACTATCATCAGTAGCCGTGATTGATTCTGTATCGTTTGCAAATGTTGTTAGCAGCGAATTTGAATCGTCTGCGAGATTGATGTCTTCTGTGTCTGATGCGTTTGCAACTTTTACAGAACTTGAACTTTCAGTCGAAGTGATATTTTCTGTAGTCGCAGCAGTTTGATCAATACCCTGTTTGAAAACCAGAATTGCATCTGTCCAAGAACGAGATGTTCCCAGCGTTGGAGCATAGGCAATACTGGTGACTCCAGTAAAAGCGTCAAAACCGCCGCGAAGCGAATAGTTACTGGCGGCGTTACCGCCTGTTGAGCCAATGGCGTTTGGTGGTGTAGCGTAATTGGTGGCTTGCGTAAAACCATCACCGTTTGGCCCGTTTATGCCAACAATACCAAACGACAAATACGATGAGCCAGATGTCAAGCCTGTGAGCGTGACAGTGGGCGCTGTTGATGTTCCAGTCGCCGAGTTCTGGTTGACATAATGCTGAGAATAGACCCGCGCAACACCCCAAGCAGAAGCGCAATATGTCACGCCGGTTGGAGCACTGAATGTAATTGTCCCGCCGCTTGCCAAACCTTTGCTGTTGTAGCAAACAAAAACAAAATATGCGCCAAGATTGAACAGTTGCGTATAAGTGTTGGTGTTGCTATCCGTGACCGTTTCTGTAGACGTACCCGTGCTGACTGCTGCAACGAAAATCGTATCGCCAGCAGGCACGGTTGCAACTGTCGTAATCACCTCAGTTGTTGAGGCTTTTGTTGCGACAGTTCCAAGGTTGTACGGTGTTCCAAACGCCATTTACTTCCCCAATAAAACAGAGGCCACACAAGGTGGCCTGCTGTTTTTACCCGAACGGCTTTTAGGCCGCAACAAGTTCGAGTTCTTCGATTCGGAAATACCGGGATTGATCTTCACCAGCGTTGTCAGTGTACTCAACCAAATAAACCGTGTCGAGTGTGGTTTGATCAACTTGAGCGCCTTTGACAGCACCTTGCAAAGAAGTGAACTTGATGTTCACGGCATCATTCATTTTAAAGCTCATGCTGTGCTCCATTAGACGGTGGCAGTGTAAGTGACAGACAGGGTGTCGCCAGATGCAACGCTCTTGTTGCCGCCAGTGAAAGAACCTGCGCTATACAAAATGCCAGTGGTTGAGCCTTTTGTGCTGACGGTTGCCATAAAGCAACCTGCAATCGTGGCCGTAGCGTTAATGTTAAACGCAGTAGCCGTAGTGGCCTTTGAACCAGCCGCTGCCGAAGACCAGCTTGGAGGCGGGCGTGTGGCGTTACTATACGACTGATTTTCCGTCCAGCCAGCATGAGAAGCCATCGTGTCAGTGGCCGCATAAGTTGGAGTGCTTGCGCCGTCAACAAGGCCCAGATACCAAGCAGCAGTATAAGCAGAGCCAGTAAAGTATTTGTCGAGCAGGTCATTCTTGCCGACAGTGACGACCAAGTTTTCAATACCTTCGGACCACTTTAGATTACCGTCTTTATCACGGCATTCAACTTCATAGTGACCTTCAGCTTGCAGTTGTTCAAATTGGGCCGCATTCTTACCTACAGACGCACCGTTGGTGTCAGAGGCATTTGCAGCAGCTACGTTTCCTGATTTCATGGGTGTTCCTTGGTTTTAAAAAGAATTGATAGGTTTATTGTATTAGAACCCAAAAT
Organism: Fluviibacter sp.; assembly: GCA_051006675.1. Lineage (GTDB taxonomy): Bacteria > Pseudomonadota > Gammaproteobacteria > Burkholderiales > Rhodocyclaceae > Fluviibacter. The sequence goes on along the minus strand of JBPCSW010000248.1, from coordinate 1,715 downwards.
TTTTGGCAATGATCTGCCATGTTTCAGATTCAGAGTTATAAATAAATCCCATGTAATCGTATTTAAACCCGCCAGAAGATTCTGTTGGCAAGTTTAGATCTACCGACCCGGTAAAAACGGCATTCCATGAGAATATCTGAGAAAAACTCGACTGAAGACGAAGCATGATTTTTTGCCCATTGACAATACTTCCTGTCGGAGCATTAATCGTGAAAACACCCGGTGCTTGGGTATTATCAATTGTTGCCATATCAGTCGTGCTGGCATCAATCGTAATGCTTGTGGCATCAGGATATGCAACAACCCGACTGCCATACATTGGACCAGTTGGACCAGTTGGGCCAACTGGACCTTCAGGACCAGTTGGACCTGAAACTGCACGGTCAACAAGCACTTCGAGTCGCGGTTGAGGAACGACCTCGAGACTGACATTGCGATTGCCATCAACCAAAAGTTGGACATTTTGTTCGTCCGTCACAACAACTTGGACGCCCCTATTTGCCGGGGAGACAATCACGCCTTTGCTCATACCACCACGATGCCGTCAGAGCGAACCAAGAACAACAGGAAAATGATGCTGTCATCAGCCGGTGTCGTACCAGACGGAGGGAAAGAAACTTTGACGCGACCAGAGTAGCCAACGCAGTTCGCCGCATTGATGTCCAGTTGAACGTCAGTTGCCATCAAATCCCAAGCGTCAGAGTCAATGACCAGCGTACAAGTGCCAGCCGCATCAACACGGTTGCTGATGGTCAGCGAGATTGGAGTTGGAGTTGGCGTGTAGTCGGCAATGTCGAACGTCAGACCGTAGCGTGTGTCTTGGATATTTGTGACGTTTCGGCGAACGATCTGCGCGTCAATCGTTGCGCCAGTCAGGTCAAGTGGAAGACCTGAGTTGGAATTGGTGAATGTGAGATTCCAAAAGGTGTTCTGGTTGTACACCAGTTCGCCAGCAAGAATTGGATTGTCGAAGCCGCTGACCTGCGCCAGCGTATTTTTGTTGAAGACTGCCATTGGATTCCCCAAATCTCGGGTGGTGACGCTCCTCGCCTACTGGCAAGGATACGAATGTTGTCTTGTGAGATTATGACCTAATATTTGCCTTCTGCAAAGACATTGACAAACACTGTGCCGTCCTCCAAGGCCTCAATTTCATGCCATTCTCCAGCAATTAAATTTACTGGCTGCGTGTCTTTGGTCATCACCAGCTCTCGGCCTTCTTTTCGCACAATGATAGAACCAGCATGGCACATGGTCAGGTGCGAGTGGGCGTGTTCGTGCTTCGGAATGCCTCCCCCCTTGTTGGGGTGAAAGACATTCAGCATAGTATTGTTTTGAAAAACAACAAACTTCGGATCAACGGCTTTCATCAGATGTTATTCGCTCCAACCACAATAGGCTGCACATTTGAAACAGGTGGCGCAGGAATAATAAAACAAACATCTTGAACAGTGTCGTAATACCATTGATCGGCTACTGCATCATCAGCGCAGTCCATCCAAAACAATGGCTCCCCAACAGTAAACTCCGTGTCAGTCACTTCCGCAACACGCGCAGAATTTGGAATTTGCTGCTGAACCGAATTTCCTTTTTCATCATAGCCAATAGTTTTGGAAACGGTTTCGCGTGGATCGATAATTGCTTTTTTCATGTTTATCACCATTCAATCATAACAACACCATTACCGCCGCTATTTGCATTGGCAATAGTACCAC
>JBPCSW010000247.1:0-5047 GCA_051006675.1 Fluviibacter sp. | reverse complement strand
CCCATGCATCGTCAGCGTTTTCTACAACTACCCCTTCAGGCACAGGGACGCCGCAGGCCTTGAGCAGGCTCTTGGTCAGATCTTTGTCGCGCGAGATGGTTTCGGCAATGGCGCTGGTCTGGTCGGTTTCTGCCGTCCAGATACGGCGTTGCTTGGAGCCATAGCCCAGTTGCACCAGATTGTTTTCAGCCAAGCGCATGGTGGGGATCTTGCGTTCCATAGCAGCATTCACAATGCTGCCGGTGCTCGGGCCGAGCAGTCGATCTTCAGCCAGATCTTTCAGTTCTTCAACCGCAGCAGCGACATCGAAGGGTTGGTCTTCAATAGCCGCCATAATCAGGTCACGGCCCATGGTCAGTGCCAGGCGGGTGACTTCGTCATGCAGGTTGTGGATGATGACTTTGTAAACGCTGCGACGACCCCCGTCACGGGCACGCCCAAAACCACCGGGTACGCCAGCCAGGCTGAGCAGTTCCAGGGTCACGTGCTCCATGATGTGAGCAGGCCATGTGCCTTCGTGGAGGCGCTTAACGAAACCGCCGTATTCTTCGTAGCTACAGCGGTGCTCCATTAAACCGGGGAGCCATGTCACGAGCCGTTCGGGGAGGCCGGGAATCTTGTCAGAAGGAAAATCTTCCAGATCGCCAATATCCACCCAGGCTTCCAGAACCGGTACATAGGTCCACATGTTTGGACCGCGAATCGACTTGATGTCGATGATTTTTATGGTTTTATGACTCATCAAGGCTACAGGAGTGTCAAAGTTTCGTCCGGAAAGACCCGGTTCGGCCCGGAAAGACCCGGTTCAGTTAAACAGCTGCAAATTCGGTGCGCGTTTGGTTTATTGTCATGCCATTGTAAACAGAATCTGAAGCCAATAACGCACCAGAATCGCAACGGATGACCATTCAGTCGGATTTATCGATAAAAGACGGGGCGGCTGTCAGCCAAAGCCCGTGGCCGTGCGTTAATCTGTCAGAATTCCAATTTTCCGGACCACCGGAAAACGCTCATAGTTAGACCATACCAATTGAATCTACCCGCCCATTCCACTCATTCCGTGCAGACTGCGCGTGCCGCCAGTACCGCCCACCGGGTGCCAGAGCTTTGGTTACCGGCATTGCAGGCGCATCTGGCCAATAACGAAACCATTCTGGCAACGATCGAAACCGATCTGGATGATCAGTTGCAGTTTGCCCGCGGCCTGATTTGTCTGACGGACAGCGGTCTTTACGCGCTGTCGCACACGGGCGAATGGTCACAATGGCCGCTGTCGGCAGACCAGACGCTTAAATTGAGTGATCATGCGGGTATTGCCACGCTGGATCTGTTGTCCCCAGCGGGTCGACTGGCCTGCTGGCGCTTTACCCTGGCCCAGAACCCCTCGGCTTTGCGCCTGGTACGTCAGCTGGATAGCCTGAGAGAGAAACAGAAGGTTGAAGTCGGTGAAGTAGTTGCTGTAGCAGAAGCGACGGAAGATGCGGCGCTTTGCCCGAACTGCTGGTTGCCACTACCGCCAGATCAAGATGAATGCCCGGCTTGTTATAGCGAGAATCTGACGTCGCCGTCGACCTGGACGCTGCTGAGGCTGTGGCGCTTTGCCCGGCCGTATAAGAAAGAACTGCTGATTGGCTTTGTATTGACGTTACTCGGCACGGCCGCCACGCTGGTGCCACCGTACCTGACGATGCCGCTGATGGATAAGGTGCTGATTCCGTTCCAGAACGGCAAGCACATTCCCGTTGGTCTCACGGTCATGCTGCTGAGCGGCTTGCTGGCCAGCGCGCTGGTGGCCTGGGGTCTGGGCTGGGCGCGTACCTATATTCTGGCACTGGTGAGTGAACGGATTGGCGCCGATTTGCGGACGGCCACCTACGATCACCTCCTCAAGCTCTCGCTGGAATACTTTGGCGGCAAGCGTACGGGCGATCTAATGGCCCGGATCGGTAACGAATCCGACCGGATCTGCGTCTTCTTATCGCTGTATGCGCTCGACTTTGCTACCGATGTAATCATGATCCTCATGACGGCGGCCATTCTGGTGTCAATTGACCCATGGCTGGCATTGGTGACCCTGGCACCGCTGCCCATGATCATGTGGTTGATCCACATCGTGCGAGACAAGCTACGTTTTGGCTTTGAGAAGATCGACCGTATGTGGGCCGAAGTGACCAGCGTACTAGCCGACACCATCCCCGGTATTCGTGTGGTGAAAGCTTTTGCCCAGGAGCAGCGCGAATCGAATCGTTTCCGTACGGCCAATGCCCATAACCTGGCGATTAACGACCGCGTAAATAAGGTCTGGAGTATGTTCACGCCGACCGTGACGCTGCTGACTGAAATTGGTCTGTTGATTCTGTGGGCCTTTGGTATCTGGCAGGTCGCGCATCACCACATCACCGTCGGTGTGCTGGTGGCCTTCCTGGCCTACATCGGCCGCTTCTATACCCGCCTGGATTCGATGAGCCGCATCGTTTCGCATACGCAAAAGGCGGCTACCGGTGCCAAGCGCATCTTCGATATCCTGGATCACGTCTCTAGCGTGCCGGAGCCGATCAACCCGGTACATATTGAAAAGGTCAGCGGTGGTATCGACATCAACCGTGTGGGCTTCCGCTACGGCAATCGCGCTGTGCTGCGTGATGTCAGTCTTAACATCCAGCCGGGCGAGATGATCGGCCTCGTTGGTCACAGCGGCTCGGGTAAGAGCACCCTGGTGAATCTGATCTGCCGTTTCTACGATGCCAGCGAAGGCAGCATCAAGATCGACGGCACTGATATCCGCTCAATCCCGGTGTCGGAATATCGCCAGCACATTGGCCTGGTGCTGCAAGAGCCGTTTCTGTTCTTTGGCACCATCGCCGAGAACATTGCCTACGGCAAACCGAATGCCACGCGTGAAGAAATTGTGTCTGCTGCCCGTGCCGCCCACGCCCATGAATTCATCCTGCGACTGCCTCATGGGTATGACTCGGTGGTGGGTGAGCGTGGTCAGGCGCTATCCGGTGGTGAGCGTCAACGTATCTCTATTGCACGCGCCCTACTGATTAATCCGCAGATTCTGATCCTCGATGAGGCGACCTCATCGGTGGATAGCACTACCGAGAAGGAAATCCAGAAAGCCCTGGATAACCTGGTACAGGGTCGTACCACCATTGCGATTGCACACCGACTATCAACGCTGCGTAAGGCGGATCGATTGATTGTGCTGGATCGTGGTCAGATCATTGAAGAAGGCTCGCACGACGCGCTGATGATCAAAGACGGTACCTACCGCCGCATGGTGGAAACGCAGGCTCGGCAGGAAGCAGAAGATAAAGCATCAGCTATGAGCGCCTTCGGAGGTAACAATGACGAATGATCTGCTGAGTTTTCATCGCACCTATCGCTTGCGTAAAGATGCCTTCGGCAACCTGGATCTGGTCTGGTCTGATGGTGAGGTCGTTGAACGGATTACACCGGTACGTGCTTTTCCATTCTCTGATCCGGACAACGGCTTCTCGCTGGTAGATTCCGAAAGTCACGAAGTGGTGTGGCTCAACTCCATCAATGATCTGAAAGCCGAAGACCGGTTGCTGGTCGATGAAGTGCTGGCAACCCGGGAATTCATGCCGGTCATTACCCGTATCGACAGCGTCTCATCGTTCAATACACCGAGTACCTGGCAGGTAGAAACCGGGCAGGGCAAGACGCAGCTGGTGCTCAAGGGTGAAGAACATATCCGCCGTATCAATGGCATGGGCGGTAATCACCTCTTGATTTCAGACAACCACGGCATCCAGTTTCTGATCAAAGACGTGAGCCAGCTGGATAAACATAGCCGCCGCCTGCTGGATCGCTTCCTTTAATCGGGTATGGAATCACCCTGCATGAACTGTGGCGCCTGCTGCGCCATGTACCGTGTGTCGTTCTACTGGGCTGAGGCTAACGACGCGCCGGGCGGTTGGATTCCCGTAGAAACGACTGAGCAACTCACGCCGACTATGCGCTGTATGCGCGGAACGAGCAGTAAAAACCCGCGCTGCGAACAGCTTAAAGGCGAAATCCCCGGTGCGCTCTGCGGCATCTACGAAAACCGCCCCTCGGTCTGTCGGGAACTGGAACCCTACGACGCCGATGGCAAACCTACGGATCAATGCACGCGGGCACGGGCAGTCTATGGTTTGTTAGCCTTGCAAGGTGTATAAATTCACAAAAGATCCTTGCCCGGAGTTCTCATGAAAAAAACACTGATTGCTCTCGTTGGCGCTGTCTGCCTGTCCTTATCTCAAGCGTCGCTTGCGGCAGGGCAGGAAGTCAGTTCTGGCGTGCCGGCCATGCAGGCAAAGCAAGTTGCGCCCAACATTTATTATGTCGAAGGTTTGTCGGAGCTAGGTTCGTCGGCGAATCAGAATTTCATCTCGAACGCAGGTTTTGTTGTCACGCCAGTGGGCGTTGTAATCATTGATGCGCTGGGTTCGCCGGAGCTGGCCCGCCGTCTGATCGCCCAGATTCGTAAAGTCACCGATAAGCCACTGAATACGGTGATCGTGACGCACTACCACGCGGATCATGTCTATGGTCTGCAGGTCTTCAAGGAGGCCGGAGCACGCATCGTGGCGCATGAAGCCTCGGGTGAATATCTGAATTCGGAGACCGCGCGTTTGCGCCTGGAGGCTTCCCGTCAGGAGCTGTTCCCCTGGGTGGATGACAGTACCCGCCTCATGCCACCTGACGCACCGATCAGAGGTGCCATCAAACTCGTTGTAGGCGGTGTGGATTTCGACATTATTCCCGTGGGGCCATCGCATACGCCGGATGACCTGGTGGTCTGGTTGCCGCAATCTAAAGTGCTGTTTGCAGGCGATCTGGTTTTCCGTAACCGCATTCCGTTTGTGGGGCAGGCCGACAGCCGCCAGTGGATAGAGTCGTTGAATACCTTGCTCAAGTTTCCAGCCAAGGTGATGGTACCTGGTCATGGCCCAGCATCGACAAACCCGCAGCAGGATATGTCGTTAACGCGCGATTATCTGGTGTATCTGCGACAAACCATGGGCAAGGGTGCGGC
>JBPCSW010000246.1:0-3990 GCA_051006675.1 Fluviibacter sp. | reverse complement strand
GAACGCCAGAAAATTATTCCCCAGCTGGAAACCCATCAGGATTGGAACGAACTTGATCTACTGAAGGCCGTTTCCGAGCGCAAAATCACACTGGCGATTGTTCCGCGCTCGGTTTTTAGAATCGGTATCAATTACTTTCCGGGGATTGATGCCTCGCTGGCTGTGGGCGACACAGAAGATATTGTCTGGGCATTCCCTAAACGCAGCGGCGATACCCTGGTGCTGCAGGCGAATAAGTTTCTGGCCACGGCCGAACAGGATGGCACGCTACGCCAACTGCGCGACCGCTATTTCGGCGCCGTGGAACGTTTGCAGGAAGCCGATCGCACTGTATTCCTAACCCGTATGAAAACCCGTTTGCCGCAGTATCTGCCGCAGTTTAAGCGGGCGCAGCTGGCCAGCGGCTACGACTGGCGCTTGCTGGCGGCATTGGCCTACCAGGAGTCTCACTGGGATGGTTCACTGGTGAGCCCCACCGGCGTACGTGGCTTGATGATGCTCACCGGAGATACGGCAGACCGGCTGGGTGTTAAAAACCGGTTGGATCCTTATGAAAGCATCATGGGAGGCGCACGTTATCTGGATATGCTGCGCGATGAAATCCCGGCAACCGTACCGGAGCCGGATAAAACCTGGATGGCGATTGCTTCTTATAACGTGGGGCCCGCACAGATCAACGCGGCCCGTAGCCTAACCAAAAGCCAGAAGCTGAACCCGGATTCCTGGGCCGACGTTAAAAAGGCACTGCCGCAACTTGGACAGACCAAGAGTGGCGTCAAAATCCGTGGTGGCGAAGCGGTGGTAATGGCTGAGAATGTGCGGATGTACTACGCCATTCTTTCACGCAGCTACCCGGCAACGACCAGTTTCAGTCTGACGGCACCCACGCGCACCTACGGCGTGAGTGCACCCAAGTCAGGCTCAGGCCTGCGCTGACAATACTTTGAGGCCGCCCATATAGGGTTGCAGCACTTCAGGTATACGCACGCTGCCATCTGCCTGCTGGTAGTTTTCCAGAATGGCGACCAGTGTACGGCCTACGGCTAGGCCAGAACCATTGAGCGTATGCGCCAGTTCCGGTTTGCCCTGGGCATTACGGAAACGCGCCTGCATACGGCGTGCCTGGAAGCTGCCGAAATTAGAGCAGCTGGAAATCTCGCGATAGGTATTCTGTGCCGGTAACCAGACTTCAAGATCGTAGGTCTTCTGCGATGAGAAGCCCATGTCACCGGTACACAGCACGATACGGCGATACGGCAGACCCAGTTTTTCCAGAATGGTTTCGGCATGGCGCGTCAGATCTTCGTGCGCCTGGTCCGATTGTTCTGGCGTGGTGACCTGAACCAGCTCTACCTTTTCGAACTGGTGCTGACGGATGAGACCACGCACATCCCGACCACCCGAACCGGCTTCCGAACGGAAGCATGGCGTATGGCAAGCCCACTTGAGTGGGAGTTGCTCGGCCGGTGTGATGGTGTCGCGCACGATATTGGTCACTGGCACTTCGGCCGTTGGAATCAGGTAATACGGCTCGGCTTCGCCACGCGGCACCTGGAACAGGTCTTCGGCAAACTTGGGTAGCTGGCCGGTACCATAAAGACTGGCGCTATTCACCATGTACGGCGCATAGAGTTCTGTGTAACCGTGATCTGCGGTGTGTGTATCCAGCATGAACTGCGCCAGCGCACGATGCAGGCGAGCAACAGGTCCTTGCAGCACGACAAAACGCGAGCCTGTGAGTTTAGTCGCCGTTTCGAAATCCATGCCATTCAAACCGGCGCCGATATCCACGTGATCTTTCACTTCGAAATCAAAAGTCGGCACCGTGCCCCAACGCTTCATTTCCACGTTGTCGTTTTCATCGGCGCCTACGGGTACATCGTCACCCGGCAGATTCGGTAGCGCCGAGGTAAACGCCGTCATGGCGTCAAGCAGCTCAGCCAGGCGGGTCTCGGAAGCTTTGAGCTCATCGCCCAATTTGCCCACCTCAGCCAGTACGGCAGTGGCATCTTCGCCTTTGCCCTTAAGGATGCCAATCTGCTTGGAGAGGCTGTTGCGTTGCGCTTGCAGATCTTGCGTGCGCTGTTGCAGCGTTTTACGCTCGGCTTCCAGCGCATTGAATGGTGCAAAATCAATCGCGTCACCACGCGTGGCAAGGCGACGGGCAATTTCTTCAGGCTGGGTGCGGAGCAACTGGATATCAAGCATTTCGGTCTAACTCTTTCAATTGGGCAAGTCGTTCTTTGATGCGAGCTTCTAGCCCACGATCAACCGGTTGGTACCAGGAAATATCCGGAAACCCCTCGGGGAAATAATTGGCGCCGGCGGCATAGCCGCCAGCTTCGTCGTGCGCATGTCGATAACCTTCGCCATGGCCGAGTTCTTTCATCAGACGCGTTGGCGCATTACGCAGATTCATGGGCACAGGGCGGGATTCATCATCCCGCACGAAGGCTCGGGCCTGATTATACGCGCGGTAAGCCGCATCCGATTTGGCCGTGGCTGCGAGATAAAGTACAGCATTGGCTAGGGCCAGCTCGCCTTCGGGCGAGCCTAAACGTTCGTAGGTTTCTGCAGCCTGTAATGCAATCTGCGCGCCACGCGGGTCAGCCAGGCCGATATCTTCCCAGGCCATGCGTACGATGCGGCGCGCCAAGTAGCGCGGATCTGCCCCGCCGTCGAGCATACGAACAAACCAGTACAAAGCGGCATCAGGATTGGAACCACGTACCGATTTATGCAATGCAGAGATCTGGTCGTAAAAGGCATCTCCGCCTTTATCAAAACGGCGCAAATTCTGTGCGAGTGTATTGGCAACAAAATCGCCGCTGATCTCTGCAACACTACTGGCTTTGGCCGCCGCTAATGTCTGCTCAATGAGGTTGAGGAGTTTGCGCGCATCACCATCCGCCACACCGATCAGTCGCGTTCGTGCTTCATCGCTGACTTTAGCTTCTGGCAGCGTTGCCATGGCGCGATCAAAAAGCTCGGCCAGTTCTTCGCTGGTCAGCGATTTAAGGACATAGACTGCTGCGCGTGACAACAAAGCAGCATTAACTTCAAAGGACGGGTTTTCAGTAGTAGCACCGATAAAGGTGACCAACCCCGATTCCACATGCGGCAAGAAGGCATCCTGCTGCGATTTATTAAAGCGGTGGACTTCATCCACAAACAGAATGGTGCGACGACCTGTCTGCCGAGCTTTTTCAGCAAAGGCGATGGCTTCACGAATTTCTTTTACACCAGCCAGCACGGCGGACAAGGCTAGAAATTCGGCATCACAGTGCCTTGCGACCAGACGAGCCAAGGTGGTTTTACCCGTGCCCGGCGGCCCCCAGAAAATCATGGAGTGCGGGTTGCCACTTTCAAGCACCAGACGTAACGGTTTACCGGGACCCAGCAAATGGGTTTGCCCGACGACACTTTCCAGGGTTTGTGGCCGCAGCTTTTCTGGCAGCGGTGCATACGCCGATGGCGTACCGTTAGACGCAGCGTCGGCAAAAAGATCCATGTGAGTTACTGCTTGAGCACATCGGCGCCGGCGGGCGGCGTAAAACGGAACAGGCTGGCCGGGGCATCGCCATTACGCACGACATTGCTAAATACCAACGTAGTCACCTGGCCAAAACTATCTTCCAGCACCATGCCTTTGAGTTCGTTACCGGCTAGGCCGATACGGATGCGTACAAAGCCAGTGTCATTCTGCTTGGGCTCAGCGATGACCCATTCGGCACCGGCATGCTCACCATCGGCCTTAAAGGTAAACCGCTGCTCGGCATCGTTATCGCCTGCCAGTAATGCCGCAGGTGTGCCGCCCAAGGCTTTTTGTGATTTACGAACTATGACCTGTTTGAGCTCCGGGTCATAAAGCCAGATACGGCTACCATCACCTACCATGAGCTGTGAGTAAGGTTTGTTGATCGACCAGCGGAATTTACCGGGACGGCTAATAGCCATGTAGCCCTGGCACTAGCCACCGCCAATACCGCC
>JBPCSW010000245.1:0-7675 GCA_051006675.1 Fluviibacter sp. | reverse complement strand
GTTTAGTTTAGTATATAAGTCCCAGATAAAAGCATTTATAAATACACTCATTGTGCAAGATATAACCCACTCTACTGGATTAGTGAATCCATTTAAGCTCACATAGATGATAGAACCCCAGAAAGATGGCATACAATACACGCAAAGGATAATTGGTTTAAGGTAAAACTCATAATTAAGTTTCTTTTCCTTCCACGCTTCAATATCCTCAAGCTTTTTGTCTTGTAAGTCCATATAGTACTTTACCTTAGAGTTCCTTACATCATTGTCTTGTAAAGAATTGATAGCATTTGAGTAATATTCTCTTGCATCCTTTTGTTTTTGAACATAAATGTGTTCTATTCTTGTTCTAAAGTCCACGATTGGTTTCTTTAGCCAATATAAGAGCATTTGAAATCTCTTTGGCTCTCCTTCTTTATAATCACTCATAATTGCTATTGAGCAAGTTACAAGTGAGATAATCACAGATGTATAAATCATTATGCTAAGGCTAATGTTTGATTAGTTGCAGTTATTGAAACATTTGAACTATTATAAACTCTTTGGAATTGTACATAAAAACAATCAGTTTCTATTGTAGAGATACCGATAACAACTCTTGCATCAATATCCTCTGCTGTTTGCAATGTAGCCCAAACTTCGTATTGGCAATTAGCTAAAGGGTCAAAGTCAATTACAGCAGTAAGCAATCCCACTAAATTGGAAGTAGCACTTACTCTATTTAACTTACCGTTAGAGCTATTCTTAAAATAAACATAATATGCAGTAGAGTTACCTACCGTTCCAATCTTTAAGTTGGTTACACAGCTTAATACTGGTTTTGTTTTTGTGCAGTCTATACATCCCATGATACAAAGATAATTATTTTTTATAAATCCTACTACTTCCTTTAGAATGTCTTTTAATCCAGTCAAACATAAAGGTATTTACCATATATCTAAAGTTATCCCCAAAATCGGCTCTCTGATTTACATCTTTACGGTTTTTCTTGATAATAGAGTTAAAAGAGTCCACTTGCATATTAGCTAAATCTCGAATCATACCCTTGCAGTTTGTTGTGCTTACCTTAAAGTCATCAAAATGATAAAGGAAATAATTACAATCAGCTCTACTATTTTCGTGAGTAGGATTGGCTGGTGTATAAAGCTGAGTTACTCTAACTCCTTTTAAAAGTCTTACAAGCTGTAAATAAAGCGAAGCATTATCCCTTTGTGATATATCTCCCCTATTACCCATAGCATCTCCAGTTATTTTACACATAGGTAAGCTTCTTCCATACTTTTGGTTGATTCTGTCGGCTAATTCTGGTATTGAACCACCATAAATCTCCATTTCATCAAAACAATGTAAATGTTCTCCGTATGAATCTCTCCATAAATGATAGAAAGAAACTGAAAAAGGATTTAAGTTAAAGTCAATAGATATGTAAAGAGGTTTCCTATAATCGTATTTAGGCTCATCGCTGGTATGCTTGTTCTTATCGTATGCACTAAAGAATGGATTTTGAGCTTTCTTCTCTCCCCATTGACCTAAAGCATAAACTTGATAGTAATAAGGGTCTACATTTGCTAATTGTTCCAATTGTGCCATAAATGCTTTACCAACATGGCGATTATCTTTATAAGTAGAATGATGAACTGTATATGGTGTTCTTAATGTTTCAAATTCACTTAACTGAATGTCTAAACTTCCTCTGCCTTCCATTTCTCCTCCTAATGGCTCAAAAAACATCTTATAAACCCAAAAATCGTGGTAATCTCCTTTACATTCTGGGTTTAAAGTCATTATCTCTTGAAGATATGGAGCTTTAGATGTTCTAATAGAAGTAGTAATGGTTAAGAAGTCCTCTTGTGAAATATTATTTGCTTCCTCGTACCAAGCACCAGTAGGGTCTTTAATAGATTTAATTTTATCTACATCATCGCAACCACGAGCATAAAATATATTTCCATTCTTACAATGGATTTCTAAAGGGTTCTCTTTAAAGTGAAAAAGGCTTTCTAATCCCCACTCATAGATAATATCCTTAATAGTTTGAAATTGACTATCCTTAATCGTGTTATAACTCTCACGAATCATAATATCCCTAAAGTAAGGAAATGTCAAACATTGAAATACTTTCTTCTTTGCAGCGAAGTTAGACTTAGAAGAACCCCTTGAACCATAAAGTAACAAGTATCTATCTTCATTATACCAAATGCTCTCAAACTTCTTATTAACCATTTGGCTAACCATTGGAAATTCAACACTTAATTCTGCCATAATGCAATATTACTACAAATTACTATAATAAACAACTGAAAATGAAAATTTTGGACATCCAAAATAATCCTAAATCGTATTTGTGGGGTACACTCTAATATTACCCCTATTATAAAAACCCGTACAAAACCCGTAAGTAAAATTTGGAAAAATTCATGCACTTTGTCACAAATATCATCTATAATCGTGACAAATTGTTTACCTCATCAATAAGGGTAACATAGCATAACTATCTGATAATTAGAACTGAAAAAAACATATTTTGTCACAGATATTCAAATAAGCGTGACTAACTATTTTCCAAAATAGAAATAACTGGTCATAAAAAAGTGCGGTACACCTTATTTTTGCCTTATAGCCCAATAAATAATTAATAATGTTATTTTACAAGGATTTTATTATAAAAAACTTCAAATACTATTCCCCAAACAATGCAGAATAAGAAAATATCTAAATTCCCAAAGATAGGCTTATAAAAAATAATAGCTAACGATATAAACGCTAACATCAAAGACTTTGCTAAATGCCAACCATCGGTTAAAAATACTAACCAAGTAGAAGATAGAAAGAATCGTTCCCCATTTCTAATGTTTCCATTTTGCCATTTGTTTTTCCAACTAATACGCCAATCTAAAAACCAATCAAACTTTGAGTTTCTAAATATTGATATATCGTACCTTGTGCTTAATACATCCATCAAAGCGTTACATATTGCTGCTAATATTATAAAAATTATGCTCATATTTCAAATGTAAGTTTTATCCATCATTATTTCAAATTATAAGCCTTTTTTGTGTCATAAAACTACCATAAATACATATAATTGTGCCTTATATAACACTTTTACTATACAAATACATATAATACTTATTAATGCGTATCAAATAAGCAATATACTGCACTTTATTACTCAAAACTATACCCAATAGGGATTAAAAGTGGTCAAATTTGACCATTTATACCCTTTAAGGCTTATTTTCCAATAAAGACCAATTTTAGGAGAAAAAAAAATTTCAGAATGACCCTTATTTTTAAACTCAATTTTATTTGACTTAAAATAAAGCGATTTAAGACACTTAACTTTAATTTAAGGTGGTTATACCACTCAAGGTGCTTAATGCTTACAGAAGGTCTGAGAAAAGCCAATTTTGGCAGAAAAAAAAATTTTGGGAAGGGGAAAAAGTCAATTTGGGAAAAACTCATTTTGGGGGGTATTCTATAACTCTTGTGTGCAAAATTCTGAACTACTTAATATAGGGGTTTTTTTATCAAAATAAGGCTTTTTTCAGCTATTTTCAGCCGTTTTAAGCTATTATCTGACTATATTATATGTTATTGCGTTGCTTTGTGTGGTCGTTGTCTTATATGCAGATTTTTTTTAAGTTGGTGCAACAAAAAAGGGACTATAAAAGTCCCAATTAAAAAAGTGTTTTGTCGGTCAATCCTTTCATTTTGGCCGTTTTTATCTTAGATTCGTATGATATTTTCGGATTCTATTTGTCTTTCCTCTGGTATTGTTACCTTTATTATCGTTTCGGTTGTCCCTATCATCTCAGTTGGTATTAACTTTGAAGCTATTAAATAGAACTCTTTAGGGTGTTTCTTTGCAAAGGCCTCTAAATTATGTTTCGGGTCGCCTTGTATGCTATTAAATACGTTTAAAACTGTTTCCTTTACTGTTTTATGCAGCTTGTTTACACTTCCTTTGGGTCTGCCTGAGTTACCCGCTTGAAATTTAGCCATTTTTTCGTTCTCCTTTCGTTGTTTACGGTGCAAAGTTAGTGAATAACTATCTAAAAAAAAAGCCCTCATAACTTAATACAAGGGCCTTGATTTAATTTGTTTTGTTTACTGGTATTCTTTCTTTTGTTTGTTCTCCTTTACTTTGTTTGTTAAAAAGTCCGTTATACATTCATATTCTCCTTTATCTTTATTATATGGGCTATTTAGATATTCAATGTACAAAGCTTCTTTGTATTCAAATTGTATATCGTATGGCTGTTTATTTATTTGGTATTCATCAAATATATTTACAAGTTCTGAGAATAAATAAAAGCTATAATTTTCTTTGTGTCTTTCCATGGTTGGTTATTCAGTTGAGTCGGTTATGCTATTTATATTTATTTGTTCGAAGCGTTCGTATAGCTTTAAAATGGCTTTGTTTATATCGTACGCTTTTACCGTTCTTTGGTAGTTTCTGGCTACTTTCTTTTTAGCTTCAAAGTTTATGTAATATACTTTTTTCTTAGGTTGTATCATGGCTTTTAAATTAGTTCTAAATTATTGGTTTCTTTTATTGCTTCAATCATTAAAGATTTTGTTTCTTCTATCATTTCAAGGGCTGTTTTATAGCTTTTTTCGCTTTGCCTCTTTGTTTCTAATATAAGGGCTTTATATCCTTTGGCTGGCGTATATCGTTCTATTGTTATACCGTTCTCCCTTATTTCTCTTTCTACGGGTTGGGCGTGCAAATAATACCCTCTCAGTTCATTTTTACTATTAAAATAGTTAATACCTCCTTTTGAGTATTTAAGTTCTATTTTTATTTCCGTGTTCGGCTGGTTTGTTTTTAAATAGTGTTTCATTTGTTTATCGGGTTTTATAAGGTTAAAATTCATCTACTGTTATTGCTTCAATGTTTGGGTGTTTACCTTTTATGGCTTTCATTAGTTCGCTTTCAAGTTCGTAGGCTGTAAAGCTTTCATCTAAAAAATAGGCCTTTTCGCCCTTGTCGGTTTTATAAGGGCTTAAAATATCAATAGTGAAATAGATTGAACTATTAAGGTAGTGAAATAGCGTCTTTCTTATTTTGTTTTGTTTTTGGTTCATGGTTTAAAAGTTTAATTGCTTAGCTATTTTGTTTATTTCTTTCATTTGTATAGTATGGCAACCTATTTCCACAAAGTCCTTTTGTAGGTTCTTTACTCTAAAGTTTAATATTTTAAGATTTTCCAGCATTTGTTGAGTTAAATTGTTGCTATTTTTTAGGGCTATATTCATTGCTTTGTAAAGTCTTTTTGCGGCTTCAATAGGTATTTCTATTCGTTGGCTGGTTTCTATTCTCTGAGTTTCTTTATTATAGCGTAAATATGAATATTTGCCGTAAATATTAAAGCGTTCAAAGGCTCTAAATTTCTTTAGTTGTTTATTTATTTCTTTTTGTTTTTCCTTTTCTTCTTTTGCTATTTGTTCGGCCTTTAGGGCCTTTGCTTTATTTACAGCTTCTATACTTTCGGCTTTGCTGGTTATTTCTAATTTTACTAAAATTGGTTTCGGTATTTCTACCCCCATGAAATTACAATATTTTTCAATTTTAGCTTTTAAGTTGCTAAGCTCTAATAAGTATTTTTCTGGTTTCTTTGCCTTTGCTAAATTTATATAAATATTATCTATTTTTCTCTCCCATGCTGTTAAGTTGTCATTTTCGGTAAAATTCGGGTTTATACAATGTATAACCTTGTTTTTATCTGGTATTGCGTACCATGTTACATTGATATGTTTTGCGGTGGTGTTTGAGTATCTGCGTGTAGTGAATAAAATAGCTGTTTCGTTTTTGCTGTTTGTTACATGTTTAGCAATTGGAAAGTGTGAACCGTACGAATAAATAGTAGGGCCGTAAAAATAAAAAGCATTGTTTGCGGTTCTTGCTTCTTGTTGTTGTTGGTGCGCCCAAACATGAGCCACGTTGTCGTTATTAAGTACTTTTTTCATTTTGGTTTTTAGTGTTTTTAAATTGGTTAATTATAAGTTTTTTATTGCTTCGTTGTAATTAGTATAAAATTCTTCTTCTTCTGTTTCTGAATTATAAATTAAATATTCTACCTCATTCCCTAAACAGCTGCAAATAGTCAAGCCATTTTCTAAAAAGATATAAATATATCCGCTGTTTTGATTAAAGCCTATACTATTAATTTCCTCCTCAGTTGCATTTTCTGCATAAGCTGCAAATACTTTTGATAAGCCTACAGATTCTAAATAGGCAATATACCCGCTGTTTAAATTGTTAATTTCCATTTTTTTAGTGTTTTAAGGGTTAAAAATTAGTTGCTTGACAAATAATAAGAAATAAAGCTATAAAGCCTACTATTAAGACTGCAAAAGATATTAAAGCGTCTTTTAATTGTTCATCTGTATAATCACTATTATACTTGTTTGCTGGTGTTGTTTTTAGTTTGTTCATTTTAATAGTTTTAAAGGGTTTTAAATATTTGTTTTATTGTTTCGTTATACAATAATACAGCGCGTTTATAGTGTTTGCAAATTTATTTGTAATTTAGAATCATTATAAATAGTAAATTTATTTATATCTATTTTGTATGTTTAAAAATGTTTATACCTTTGCCGAACAATTGAAACATAAAATAAACGCTAAAAACAGCATTTTAGCCAAAAATTAAACTATTAAACACAAAAAAAATGCTTTTATTTATTTATTATATTTTCTTTCTGGAAACACTACAAAAAAGCAAAAGATAAAATGCTAATAATTTTAGCAATTTAATTTATAGCATATTTGAAATATAGCATTTTTGCTAATTGTAGCAATTTTGCCATATTTGCTAAAAGTTTTAGCAATTTGCTAAAAATCTTAGTAATCGACCTAAATTTAGGTCAATTGTAGCATTTTGAGGACACTTTTGAGATTTTAGGTATTTTATATTTTTATACCCCCCTCCGAAATTTTTTAATCAAAAATGGGTACGAGGTTTTTTAACCCCCCAGCGAGGATTTTTAAATGCAAAAAGGCAAATAGTTTTTTCTATCTGCCTTGACCCGAATATTTTTTCGGTTGTTTGTTTTTTGCTTTGCTGTGCCTTCCAGTTTTACGTTTACCGAAGTTCTGTTTTTCAGCCTTTTCAGATTTTTTTACCTTTGCCATACTCAAATATAGCAAATTTTCCTCTTTTTATAATCCCAAACCTTCTTTTATTACTATAAATTCTTTAATTTCAAATCTATCTCTGGTTCGCCAATTTTTTCTACCACCATAATAGGCATCTTTTACTCTATTTTCGTACTCCAGTATGGTAGGATTATCTTTAGCCACTATTCTGGTACTGGTTATAAAGCCATTTATCCTTAATATTACCTCGTAATGATTAATCATTTGCAGTTTCCCAAGATTCAAGTATAAACTCTAATTCTAATTTATTTATTTTAGTTTTTTCTTCATTACAATATGCAGTTGCTCTTAAGCCGCCAGTAGAATTAGTAGAGCCTAATTCCCAATTTTCACTTTTAAATTGACCTAATCTATTTTCAGCTGCATTTTGAAGTAAATAAATAGCTTTTTCCCTCAACATTTCATAGGTAACAATATTACCACACCATCTCCAATTCAAATATATCATTGTATCTTGAACTTTAGCAAAGTTAAATTCCTCTATAATCTCATCAATCATTTTATCGACTG
>JBPCSW010000244.1:0-6010 GCA_051006675.1 Fluviibacter sp. | reverse complement strand
CGAGATTGGCTGGACTGATAACGATGTACCGTCAGCCATTGCCCTCGACAAGCTTTACGGGCATCAAAGACCGCCTGGAACTCCGACGGTTTTAGTAGCCTTGATGCCCTACTAAAGCAAAAACGGGATTGAGTTTTAGTCAAACTTACCGTTGTTCCGTTTTGTTCTGCTCGGATTAAATAAGGAAACGTCTAATCCGATAACGTCCGGAAACCCGGACGCGTCGCACTTAGACAGACAGGCGATGACGGCCCTTGGCGCGGCGCGAAGCCAGCACAGCACGACCACCACGGGTACGCGAACGAACGAGGAAACCGTGGGTGCGCTTACGGCGAACAACGGATGGTTGATAGGTACGTTTCATGACGGGGGCTCCCCTGAATCCAGTAAATTGCCAAAGAATCGCAGCGGTGCCGCGAAAAACCCGTGATTAAACAGGAATTTCCCTGTGTCTGTCAAGTTATATCCTCAACCGATACTTTGTTTAATCTATTAGTAGCGGATAAGATCGCCGGACAAAGCGGCTGGCTTAAGGTATCCTAAAAGGTTGCACAATCTGCGGGCTTTGCCGCTAAAACTTGTCGCTTTCAGCGGCTACCGGGTCTTATCGTCACATGAATCCATTCTGGAACTACTGTCTTGAAAAGCTGGGGGAAGCACTTCCCGCCCAGCAGTTCAGCACATGGATTCGCCCACTAGAGTTGGCTTCCGACCGAAATGCGGACACCAATGAACTCACGGTTTCCGCGCCTAATCGCTTTATTCTCAAGTGGGTTAGAGATAACTACCTGAGTACATTTGAAGATCTGGCTGATACTTTTTATGGCCAACCTATCACCGTTAATTTTACGATTGGCGCGGCGCAAGCTGCTGCCGATAGCGCGCCGACCCGCTCTGCTGCGACCATAAACACACCCGCAGCCCCAGATACGCCAGCACCTGTTAATCATCAAGTGCCCAACAAACCGGCACCCAGCGTTGCACCGATCCAGGCTAAAGCCTCTGGTCAGGGCACGCGATTAATGACCCATTTCACCTTCAATGAACTGGTAGTTGGTAAAGCCAATGAACTAGCCAGAGCTGCCTGTATGAAGGTTTCTGAAGCACCGGGCGGTGCTTATAACCCTCTGTTTATATACGGAGGCGCCGGTCTGGGTAAAACCCACTTGATTCACGCAATCGGTAATGCCGTTCTGGCTGCAGACCCCACCAAAGTCGTACGTTACGTTCATGCTGAAGACTATTACTCTGATGTGGTTCGTGCTTATCAGCAAAAAGCCTTTGATAGCTTTAAACGCACCTACCGGTCTATTGATCTGTTGCTACTGGATGATGTGCAATTCCTCAAGGGCAAAGATCGCTCACAAGAAGAATTCTTTTATTTATTCAATGCGTTAGTAGAAGCACGCAAGCAGATTGTTATTACCTGCGACACCTACCCGAAAGCCATTGAAGGCCTAGAAGACCGGCTGATTACACGCCTGGATTGGGGTCTAACGGTACAAATCGAACCGCCAGAAACAGAAATGCGGGTCGCCATCCTTAAAAAGAAAGCAGAAACCGAAGGTAAAGTACTTGCCGATGAAGTTGCTTTCTTCATTGCCAAGCATTTACGCTCTAATGTGCGAGAGTTAGAGGGTGCTTTGACCCGGGTTTTGGCTTTTGCACAGTTCCACGGGCGAGAAATCACCTTGGAAACTGCAAAAGAGGCTTTAAAAGACATCGTTGGCGCTTATAACCGGCAAATTACAGTAGAAAACATCCAGAAAATGGTTGCTGATTACTATAAATTGAAGGTTGGCGACCTTTATTCCAAGAAACGTAGCCGGATGATCGCTCGTCCGCGTCAGGTTGCTATGTGGTTATGTAAAGAAGTCACACCGCATAGTTATCAGATGATTGGCGAATCATTCGGCGGTCGTGACCATACAACAGTGCTTCATGCCGTGCGAACCATTGAAGATATGCGCACAAAAGACCAACAAATCAATCACGACATCCACGTGCTCCTTCAGGTGCTCAAAGGATGATGTATAACTCCTGTACAGTGCGTGAACGTTTTGTGGGTAACCTCGGGTTTTATCCAGAGGTCGTTTTTAGTCCCCTTTTCGTCAACCGTCGCTCCCCTGGGTTTTCCTTAGGGTTGTACAGTCAGCAATCCCATGAATTTTCGTGAGAAAATCACCTTATCCACAGAATTGACCTGAGCTTATTCGTATTAGGAATTCTATATATGTTGTTATTAAAGACCTCTAGAGAAACACTTCTGGCCCCTTTGCAAACCGTTTCAGGGATTGTAGAGAAGCGGCATACGCTGCCTATTCTGTCCAATGTACTGATCGAAAAGAAAGGGTCTATGCTGACCCTGGTCGCGACAGATATTGAAATCCAGATCACCACGGGCGTTAACCTTGAAGGTGGTGCAGAAGGTTCCGTAACGGTTGCTGCTCGAAAACTGCAAGACATTCTGCGTTCGCTGCCAGAAGAATCGACAGTGAGTCTGGATCTGGACGAAAAGCGTCTGGTCGTTAAAGCAGGCAAGAGCCGCTTCTCACTGCAAACGTTGCCTGCAGAAGATTTTCCGCAGATGAACATGAATGCGGCAAACCCGGTGTCGTTTACTGTCACGCAAAAATCGTTCAAGCATCTGTTGGGTCAAACCCAATACGCGATGGCTGCACAGGACGTGCGCTACTACCTCAACGGTATGTTGTTGCAGGTAGAAGGCAATGCACTGCGTTCAGTAGCAACCGATGGTCACCGTTTGGCTTTTGCACAAACAGCCATTACAGAAAACCTGGAAAAGCAGGAAATCATTCTGCCGCGTAAGTCGGTGCTAGAACTGGCGCGTTTGCTTGCTGACTCTGAAGACCCGCTCAACATTACGCTGGCACACAATCAGGCACGTTTCTCGTTTGGTGATGTCGTGTTTGTGACTAAACTGATTGATGGAAAGTTTCCTGATTACACGCGTGTTATTCCACCATCATTCTCGAATGAACTGCCGTTGAACCGCATTGGTTTCAGCCAGGCGCTGCAACGTGCCCGTATTCTTTCGAATGAAAAATTCTCGGGTGTTCGTCTGATTCTGGAAGATGGCGTACTGAAAATCAGTGCTGCCAATGCCGAACAGGAAGAAGCACAAGAAGAAATCGAAGTGGAATACAACGGCGAGCGTCTGGATATTGGCTTCAATGTGAACTACCTGCTGGATGTACTGGGTCATGTCACAGATGAGCAGATTGTCTGGCGTTTCAACGATTCCAATTCAAGTGCCCTCTTTGGCCCGGCCGATAACAGTACCTTCAAGTACGTTGTCATGCCGATGCGTATTTAAGTTAAGTCTCTAAGTAAACGCTGATTACGAATCACCCTGTTTGAATTACCTAAGTTGAAAACGATGGCCGATAAGAAACCTGCACAAGCACCTGAATACGACGAATCCTCGATTCAACAACTGGAAGGCCTGGAAGCAGTTCGTAAACGCCCAGGCATGTACATCGGCGATACCTCCGATGGCAGTGGTTTGCATCACATGGTGTTCGAAGTCGTCGATAACGGGATTGATGAAGCACTGGCTGGCCATTGCGACGACATCGTTGTAACGATTCATGCAGACAACTCGATTTCGGTCAAAGACAACGGTCGTGGTATTCCAACGGGTATCAAGTTTGACGATAAGCATGAACCGAAGCGTTCAGCTGCTGAAATTGTTATGTGCGTGCTGCATGCCGGTGGTAAGTTCAATCAGAACAGCTACAAGGTATCAGGCGGTCTGCACGGCGTTGGTGTTTCCTGTGTAAACGCACTATCGCAATGGCTAAAGCTCACCATCCGCCGTGATGGTAAGAAACACTTTATGGAGTTCCATCAGGGTAAAGCAGTGAATCGCGTGATTGAAATGCAGAACGGTGTGGAAGTATCGCCGCTGCAAATCATTGGCGAAACTGAAAACCGCGGTACTGAAGTACACTTCCTGGCCGATCCGGAAATATTTGGCACGGTGGAATTCCATTACGAAATTCTGGCCAAACGTTTGCGTGAACTGTCGTTCCTGAATAATGGTGTCCGCGTTCGCCTGGTCGACCAGCGTAACGGCAAAGAAGAAGATTTTGCTTTTTCAGGTGGCGTTAAGGGCTTCGTTGATTACATCAACAAGAACAAAACCGTGCTGCACCCGAATGTGTTCTATTCCACTGGCGAATCCAAAGCAGGAGACGCAACGATTTCGGTTGAAGTCGCCATGCAGTGGAATGACTCCTACGCAGAAAACGTACTGTGCTTCACCAATAACATTCCGCAATCAGATGGTGGTACACACCTGACGGGTTTGCGCGCTGCAATGACCCGCGTCATCAACAAGTACATCGAAGAAAACGACATCGCCAAAAAAGCCAAGGTCGATATCACCGGTGACGATATGCGCGAAGGTCTGACCTGCGTGCTGTCGGTGAAAATGCCTGATCCGAAGTTTGCATCACAAACAAAGATGAAGCTCGTGTCGTCCGAAGCACGTCCGGCTGTTGAAGAAGTGGTTGCCCAGAAACTGTCCGACTTCCTCCTTGAGCGTCCGGCGGATGCCAAAGTTATCACCGGCAAGATCGTTGAAGCGGCCCGTGCCCGTGACGCGGCTCGAAAAGCGCGTGAAATGACGCGTCGTAAGAGCGTTATGGATGGCGTAGGCCTGCCCGGCAAGCTGGCTGACTGTCAGGAAAAAGATCCGAGCAAGTGCGAACTGTACCTGGTGGAGGGTGACTCCGCCGGCGGTTCTGCCAAACAGGGTCGTGATCGTAAGTTCCAGGCCATCCTGCCGCTGAAGGGCAAAATCCTGAACGTTGAGAAAGCCCGTTTCGACAAGCTCATCGGTTCGCAGGAAATTGCCACGCTGATTACCGCCCTCGGTACCGGCATCGGCAAAGACGAATATAAACCGGAAAAACTCCGCTATCACCGCATCATCATCATGACCGATGCCGACGTTGATGGTGCACACATCCGTACGCTGTTACTTACCTTCTTCTATCGTCAGATTCCTGAGCTGGTAGAACGTGGCCACATCTACATTGCCCAGCCACCGCTGTACAAGGTTAAGCACGGCAAGACCGAGCGTTACCTCAAGGATGATCACGAATATAACCAGTTCCTGCTGCAAATGGCGCTTAACGAAGCCAAACTGCAACCAGCCAAGGGAAAAGCCATTGAAGGCGAAGCACTGGGTGACCTGGCGCGTAGCTTCATCGTTTCCGAAGCCATTATCGATCGCCTGTCGTACCTGATTCACCCGGAAGTGCTGCATACCCTGGTGAACGACAACCTCTCGATTGACCTGAGCGACGAGAAAGCCGCTCAGAGCGCCGCAAAAGAGCTGACCAAGGCCCTGGGCTTGGGACCAGCCATTGCGTCGCATGAGAAGCCTCTGGAGATCGTTCCTGCCTATGATGCGAATCGTGAGAGCTGGGTGCTTCGCCTCGAACGTTGGCACCACGGTAACCTCAAGCTGGGTTTGATCGATAACGAGTTCCTTAACTCGGGCGATTACACCCAGCTGCGCAAAACAGCCGAATTGCTGGCAGATCTCACCAACGGTGGCGCTGTGATTCACCGTGGTGAAAAGCAGTTGGCCGTTACCCGCTTCAGCGAAGCCATGACCTGGTTGTTCGGCGAAGTCGAACGTGGCATTGGCAAGCAGCGCTATAAAGGTCTGGGAGAGATGAACCCAGGGCAGCTGTGGGAAACCACCATGGACCCAACCGTCCGCCGCCTGCTCAAGGTACAGATCGAAGACGCCATCGGCGCCGACCAGATCTTCTCTACGCTGATGGGCGTACTGGTGGAGCCGCGCCGCGCCTTCATTGAAAGCAACGCACTCACGGCGCGCAATATTGACGCCTAAGTGATTGCACAACAAAACACGGCTCGCACAACAGCGGGCCGTTTTTGTTTATAGCGCTATTGACAGAATTTAAAGTATTTTAAATGTACTTTAGCAGCACGTTAACAGAATATAAAG
>JBPCSW010000243.1:0-3132 GCA_051006675.1 Fluviibacter sp. | reverse complement strand
CCGGTTTACCGCGTGACAGCCAGCTCTAGCCACCCCACCCAGCAGCCCCTTTTTGCCGAATTGATCGCCGACGAAATGCGGCAGGTGGATGATGTAATCCGCGCCTCCCTGCATTCGGAGGTAGTGCTTGTGCGTCAGGTATCCGAATACATTATTCATAGCGGTGGCAAGCGCTTACGTCCTGCATTGCTGTTGCTGACCGCGGGCGCCTGTGGCGTGCCGGGTCCACAAGCCCGCATTCTGGCAGCGGTGGTTGAGTTTATTCACACGGCGACGCTGTTGCACGATGATGTGGTGGATGAATCCAGTTTGCGTCGTGGCCGCGAAACGGCCAATGAACTCTTCGGTAATGCGGCCAGCGTGTTGGTGGGCGATTTCCTTTATTCCCGCGCGTTCCAGATGATGGTGTCGGTGGGGCGTATGCGGGTGATGGAAGTATTGTCCGAAGCAACGAACATCATTGCTGAAGGCGAAGTGCTCCAGCTCATGAACTGCAATGATGCCGACGTGGATGAGGCGCGTTATCTGCAGGTGATTCGCTACAAGACCGCCAAGTTGTTTGAAGCGGCATCACGTCTGGGTGGTGTTTTGGCTGATGCCGATGCGTCATTGGAAGATGGTCTAGCCCGTTATGGCATGCACTTGGGTACGGCCTTCCAGATTATTGATGATGTGCTCGATTACTCGGGCAATGAAGCGGATACCGGGAAGCATCTGGGTGATGATCTGGCTGAAGGTAAGCCCACTTTGCCGCTGATTTATGCGCGTGATCGTGGCACGCCGGAAATTGCGGCAGCGATTCGTAAAGCCATCGAAAGTGGTGGCCTGGAAGAATTTGATGCCGTGCTGAAAGCCGTTCATGAGAGTGGTGCGCTCGATGCTGCCCGTGAGGCGGCGCGTGCTGAAGCCTGTTTGGCGCGTGATGCATTGAGTGTTTTGCCTGAAACGGAATACAAACAGGCTTTGCTTGAACTGGCTGATTTTGCCGTGGCGCGTTCCCATTAATCATGGATCACCTGGCCTTTATCGAGTTGATGGGCGAATGGGGTGATGCCCTGGGTGTTGCTGTGATTGTGGTGGGAGTGGTCTGGGGCTTGATTCGTTTTCCGCTGGATCTGGCCAAACAAGGCGTGGATTATGCGTACAAGATGGTGCGCAATCAGATAACACGCACGCTGTTGCTGGGTCTGGAAGTGCTGGTTGCGGCTGACATTATTCGTACCGTGGCCGTGAGCCCGACCTTGCTGAGTGTTTCGGTGCTGGCCGCCATTGTGGTGATTCGTACTTTTTTGAGCTGGTCGCTGATTCTGGAAATGGAAGGCCGCTGGCCCTGGCAGAAAGTGCCCGCAGAAAAAGTGGAATAAAACACCGTAAAAGCAAAAGGGCCGCGTATGCGGCCCTTTTGCTTGGGTGCAGCCGTATTAGCGTTTAGCGGCCACTTTCTTGGCCGCAGGTTTGGCCGGTTTTTTGGCAGCGGGCTTGGCGGTTGGGTTTTTAGCCGCTGGTTTCTTAGCCGCGGTTTTTTTTGCGGTTTCACCGTTGCCCGGTTTGTGTGCCTGACCCTGGCCCGAGTGGAAAGCATAGTCGGCGAAGGCGTTCCGATTTGCTGTCGGGTCCGGGCTCTCCGCCGTGAAACGTTCTTTGCGGTGCACGTCGTAGGTGACAAAGTTTTCGCCTTTGGGCGGCATGGCGAGGCACTGGCGGTCTGCCAGGGTGTTTTCGAAGTCTTCCAGACCGATGGCCCAGTGGCGTTCCATGCTTTCCGAGCTGAATTCAGCGTCCTTGTAATGGCCCTCGCCAAATTTATTCTGGTAAATGAGCTGGATGACGTTGTAGTTCGACCCCATGGCTTGTTCGGCGATTTGATCAAAGTACGGGTCTGCTTTACGAACTGCCGGCGGGATCCGATCGACCATGTTCAACAACAGCTGGCGCATACGGTGCATATTGCGCACCAGGTCGGTAATGGCACGCGTCCGGCTGGAGTACTGGATATCTTTCTGACGTTCCGTGACTTCAAAAATATTGGAAGGTAATTTACCGTGGGCGCTCCACAGATCCACCTGGAAAATCAGGCTATCCTGGTTTTTGCCTTCGTTCATGATGTAAAGCAGCGGCGTGTTGGAAACGCAACCGCCGTCCCAGTAGTACTCGCCATCAATTTCCGTGGCCGGGAAGCCGGGTGGGAGCGAGCCGGATGCCATGATGTGTTCCGGACCAATCTTCATATGCCGGTTGTCAAAGAAGACAAAATTGCCGGTGCCCACGTTGGTTGATCCCAGGGAGATGCGCATCGAGTCTTTATGGTTGATGCGATCGAAATCCACTAGGCGTTCGAGGGTGCTCTTTAGGGGTGAGGTGTCATAAAAACTGACCTGGCTTGGGTTGCCGAAGCCCGGTGCAAAAGGGCGCGGGTAGAAGAATTCGTTCTGACCTTCCAGGATAGCCATGGTGGCGGCATAAGAACCGAAGGCCTTGTCGACGGTGTGCTTGAGACTCTCCTGGAATGGCGCAAAACCGGCGCCCATCATGCTGAGGGCTTCTGTCGCAAAGCTGGCCGACATTGAGGGCGGACGGCAGACGGTATCCCAGAAGTCATGCAGACGCTCAACGCGTTTTTCCGGCGGGTTGCCGGCCACGATGGCCGCATTAATCGAGCCAATCGAGATGCCTGAAACCCAGGTCGGTTCGATGCCCGCTTCGGCGATGCCTTCGTAGACACCCGCCTGATAGGCGCCCAGCGAACCGCCGCCCTGAAAAATAAGAACGACTTGTTGATAAGGCGGGAGGTGAATTTTTGCCATGACTGCAATTTCCTGTGGATGGGGCTTGATGAAGAGCCGGTGTTTTTCAGGTCGTTAATGCTTGGTTTGCGTAATTATGCAATGTATTATCCGCATTCGCCATAATTGCATGATTTATAGCGAATTTATTGAGTCTGTTTAAGCACGATTGCGAATTAATGGCTGCATTACGCTGGTTGCCCCCGCTGGAGTTTCCGATATCGCCCGAAAGTGTGGCGAGGGTGCTTGCCGGCTTGAGATTGGGGTTGCTGACGACGGTCGCCTTCGGGTGAGCCATATTTACCAGCTTTGAGGCCTTGATCGACATGGCGGGTGTGGAGGGCATGTG
>JBPCSW010000242.1:0-4338 GCA_051006675.1 Fluviibacter sp. | reverse complement strand
AGTTTAATGTTACCCACGCAGTGGGCAAAGGCCTGGGGTATGAGCGCGTTGTCCTGGGCAACATCCAATATCGTTTTCACCCCCTCCGGGGTGGCGCAATCAGCGCAGATCTGTAGGTGCTTATTTCCGAAAGCCTCTTTAAGACGCGTCGCATCTCTGCTCGTGACAATCAATTCCCAGCCTTCAGATTCCAGAAAGGTCGCTAATGACTTACCTAGACCACCTGCTGCACCTGTGATTAATGCGATTTTTTTCATGTATAAGCCTCTGTCAGAAACTGATTTGTATTGGACAAACTGTTGACATTTGCCATTTTAAAGCATAATTTGTTGTTGCAAACAAATTTGTCGTGGACAAAATGAGCTTAAGCAAACTGATCATCAAACCAATCATTGTTGCCGCCTTACTATCAGGCGCCTTAGCTGATTCTTCCCCTAAAGCGAGAGGTAGCGAGATGTCCTCCCCCAGCAAACCTGAAATCCCAGCTTCGAAATTCTGCCCAGAACTCCTTAAGGGCACCTACCCCAAACTCCAGGACGATTCGCCCCAATCCTTATGTCAGTACGCTGGAAGAGTCGTACTTGTGGTCAATACCGCCAGCTATTGTGGGTTTACACGGCAGTACGATGGCCTAGAACGTTTGTACGATCGTTACAAATCACAGGGTCTGATGATTTTGGGCTTCCCATCCAACGATTTTGGCCAACAGGAACCCGATAGCAATAAGAAAATTGCGGACTTCTGCCGTAACACTTATGGCATCAAGTTTCCAATGTTCGCCAAATCCTCTGTCAGAGGTAGCGATGCAAACCCACTATTCAAGCAGCTTGCTAAACAAACAGGAGATGCACCGAACTGGAATTTTCATAAGTACCTGATTAGTCGCGATGGCCAGCAGGTACTGAGCTTTGGCAGCCAGATTGCACCCGAAAGCAAATCAATGACCGAAGCCATAGAACAGATGCTCAAAAGCACACCCTAATTTCACTACCCAAGCACCCTAACCCCAGCGAGAGAAAAAATGAACGCACCAGAGAAATCGCTACACGAGATGATGCTTCCGGATATTCAAGGAAAACCAGACCACCGCGAATTAGCTATCAATCAAGTTGGTGTGCGCGGACTCCGTTATCCCTTACGTTTAGTGGATGCCAGAGGAGACACTCACTCTACGGTAGCCACCCTAACCATGACCGTTGGGCTGTCACCTACGGTTAAAGGAACGCATATGTCTCGCTTTGTCGAGATCATGGAGGCACAGGATAAGCCACTAACGCTCACCTGCATGAAATCCCTATTTAACAAAATGCGTCATCGTCTAGATGCAACTAGGGGAAAAATTGAATTTGAGTTCCCTTACTTTATTCGTAAAGAAGCGCCAGTTTCTGGCGTGACCAGTCTGATCGATATCGATGCCGGTATTACCGTGAGCGGCAAGGCTCCAGGGCAGACGGCTCTTACATTAAAAGTCGTTGTACCCGTGACTAGCCTGTGTCCTTGCTCAAAGGAGATTTCGGAATACGTCGCACACAATCAGCGGTCTCACATTACGATTGTTGCAACCCTTAAAGACGGTGAAGCGCTGAATCTCGAAGACCTCGTGCGTTTAGCTGAAGAGGAAGCATCGTGTGAGGTTTTCGGGCTATTGAAACGCCCTGACGAAAAATGGGTTACAGAGCGCGCTTACGATAATCCCAAGTTTGTAGAAGATCTGGTTCGGGATATAGCGCTACGTTTGAAACAGGAAGCTCGCATCGATCACTGGTCTGTTAGTTCGGAAAATTTCGAATCAATTCATAACCACTCTGCCTACGCACTCATTGAGGGCAGCAACCCCTGAAAGCAGGCAATTTATGCGGCAAAAAATCGCAATCGTTGGTAGCGGTATATCCGGACTAGGTTCTGCCTATCTTCTTAGTGAACACCATGAGGTAACAGTGTTCGAGGTAGATCACCGTCCAGGTGGCCACAGTCATACCGTTGATATCCAGGTTGATGGACATCGATTCGGTGTAGACACAGGCTTTCTAGTCTTTAACGAGCGTACGTATCCGCTTCTTTGCCGTTTGTTTGGTCATCTGCAAACACCCGTTGTAAAAAGCGAGATGTCATTTTCAGTTCAGATTGCTTCTCCTCAGTTGGAGTGGGCTGGAACGAACCTCGATACGGTATTTGCCCAACGAAAAAATCTTCTGAGCCTATCGTTCTGGAAGATGCTGCGCGACATTCTGCGATTTAACAAAA
This sequence comes from Fluviibacter sp., assembly GCA_051006675.1. Classification (GTDB taxonomy): domain Bacteria; phylum Pseudomonadota; class Gammaproteobacteria; order Burkholderiales; family Rhodocyclaceae; genus Fluviibacter. The sequence continues at coordinate 2,094 of JBPCSW010000242.1, read as the reverse complement.
ACGCTACACGAGATATAAATGATTCAGAACTGAGTTCACTAACCCTGGGTGAATATCTGGATATGCATCGTTATGGGGAATCATTTCGGAACGATTATCTGCTACCGATGGCAGCGGCCATCTGGTCGTGCCCTACCGAACAGATGCTGGCCTATCCGTTCCAGACGTTTGTCCGCTTTTGCCATAACCATGGTCTGCTGCAGATAATGAACCGTCCAACATGGATGACCGTAGCCGGCGGTTCGCAGGTCTACGTGGCAGCATTGATTGAGGCAATACACAAAAGAGGCAGTGATATTCGTCTAGAGTCTAACATCCACGCGATTCAAAGGCATGCAGACGGCGTAACGATTCAAACTCAAGATGGTATCGAACGCTTTGACCAGATCCTCATGGCCTGTCACAGCGATCAAGCCCTTAAATTATTAGGGGGTGATGCAACTGCAGAAGAGAAATCGCTCCTCAGTGCGATTCGTTACCAGCCCAACCGGGCCGTGCTTCATACCGATGAAGCACTATTACCGACCAACGATAAAGCGTGGGCCGCCTGGAACTATTCATCACCGGGAAAACTGACACAAAGCTTTGGCCCAACACCGGTCAGTGTTTCTTACCTGTTGAACAGACTTCAGCCTTTACCGACAGAGACACCCGTCATCGTTACCCTCAATCCATGGCATGAACCCGATGCCGCCAAAACATATAGACAGATCCACTACGCACACCCGGTATTCGATGGCCCAGCCATCGCTGCACAAGCTGATATTAAGAAGATTTCAGGACAGAACCGAACGTTGTATGCCGGTGCCTGGCTAGGTTACGGATTTCACGAAGATGGGTTTGCCTCTGCAGTACGCGCTGCAGCTCAGCTTGCCCCGCTACCTGCGTGGCTATTGGGCGATCAACCTTCACTCAATGAGATTTCACTGGGTGCGCCAAATCCGGTGCTTGCAAACTCATGAGCGTAGTCGCTATAGACTGGCTAACACCAACGCTTTGCGTAGGGGACGTTATGCACGCACGCACGCGCCCTAAACGCAACGTATTCCATTATCCAGTCTTTTATTTCCGGCTACCCTTAAGCCAACTGAACCGATTGACTATTGGTGGACTAGCAATCAACAAACGTGGCATATGCCAGATCCTTAACAAGGATCACGGGCCACAAGATGGTAGCGACTTGATGCTTTGGGCACGCAACATGCTTGCACAACATGGTTTAAAAGAGATTACTCAGGGGGGTGAGATCATGTTGCAGACCATGCCACGGCTATTAGGTTATCAGTTCAATCCGGTGAGCTTTTATTTCTGTCATGATGAGGCAACTGCTTTGCGTGCCGTGATCTGCGAAGTCAGCAACACGTTCGGCGAACGTCATAACTATCTCATATCACATGCTGATTACCGCCCCATTGAGGCGCAAGACAGCTTCTGTGCCCAAAAGGTATTCCACGTATCACCCTTTTTTCCCGTGGGGGGAAAATACGAATTCCGGTTCTGTGGAACACCAGACAAACCGGTAGCCATGATCAACTATACGGCTCAGGCGACTGCTGATGCCAACGCCGGAAACGGCCGGTACGGTTTGCGAACCTGGTTACGCGGACATGCTCAACCGCTTACATCCACCGCTATTTATCGCGCATTGTGCCGATTCCCATTATTGACCTTTGGTGTGATCGCCCGGATTCATTGGCAGGCGCTTCGCCTTTGGCTAAACAAGGTTAGTTTTTTCTCCAAACCGACGCTGCACATCAAGGAGACATCCTCGTGAACTCTCGCACTGATACCTTGCAAGCTGATCCCATTGCAGAATCACTCTATCCTGCATTTTCTGTTGATCAGAATCATGATATTCCTTCGGCAGCACATACAGTCTTAAACCTATTGGAAAATATCTCTCACGGTGAACTACGTGTAACACTTCCCAACGGCTGCGTTCGTCACTGCGGTGATAGCAACAGTGGTCCGACGATCGATATGCTGATTCACCAATGGTCAGTATTTGATGACATCATTGCCCGTGGTGATATTGGTGCAGCCGAGGCCTTCATCGATGGCCATTGGGGCACGGAATCACTTACTGCGTTACTC
>JBPCSW010000241.1:0-6564 GCA_051006675.1 Fluviibacter sp. | reverse complement strand
TGCTTGACTGGTCGAGCGGAACCTCCGATTTTTGTGATGCACTCTGGACGGCTTACACAACCGCCCCGGATACTGCTATCGCATTTGTTCTCACCCAAAACGGCCAAACCTTCACGGGCAGCCTCCTTCCACTGTTGCCACCTGTCGGCGGTCCCGCAGACGATGCAGCAACCTGGTCAGCATCGTTCCCCGTCACTGGCGTCCCAACCAAGTCCTAACGGATTAATAGACGGTGTGTGGTGGCTCGCAAAGGTTTCAGCTCTACGCTGGTCACCACATCCGTCGACTCACGGCAAGTATTGCGGCAAATGTCCAAATTGCCGAAAGAAGTGCAAAACGAAATCCGTGACACCAACAAACGCAACGCCGACCTGCTTGCCCATGAAATAAAAGCAAAAATCGGTGCAGGTGACCCGCCTCAAGCAAGGCTGGTTGAGTCAGCCATTGATGGCAAACGTGACCGAAACATTCGCGTCGATGCGGGTGGAGCAAAACGTGTTGGACGGCCCTACAAATCATCCAAATCTAACGGGCGTTCATACCGTGCTCCCGCTGGCGCACTTATTTACGGTGCAGAATACGGCTCGTCAGGTAAACCACAAGATCGTCGCGGTCGTACCATGGGAGCAAGATTTGTGCGTCCCCACAACAAAGACGGCTATTTTATCGGTCCAGCGTTAAAAAACTTCACCCCCAAATTGCTGCGCATCTGGTCAGATACCATCCAAGCCGAAATTAAGAAACGAGGTTTACAGTGAAAGCCCCTAAAATCTCGATTCAAATCGGTGCTGATACCCGCAAACTTAAGCAGGATATGAAGAAGGCTGACGGTATTGTCAGCAAATTTACGACTGCCGCAAAGTGGGGTTTGGCAGGTGTCGCGTCAGCTGCTGGTGCTGCTGCATTCAAATTGGGTGTTGATGGTGTTCAAGCAGCTATCGCTGACCAGGCATCGCAGGTCAAACTGGCAACTGCACTTGGTAACACCACAAAAGCCACCGAAGCCCAAATCAAGGCTAATGAGGAATACATCACCCAAACGCAGCTGCGCTATGGCGTCGAGGATGTGCTGCTTCGCAATAGTCTTGGAAAACTTGCCACAGTCACAGGATCGTTGACGAAAGCCCAGGAAATGCAGGCTGTCGCTCTCGATGTGTCTGCCGGTGCAGGTATCAGCCTTGAAGCAGCGACGACGCTCGTCACTAAAGCCCTGCAAGGTTCGTTCACAGGGTTTAAGAAACTTGGCATCGTTCTCGATGAAAACATCACAAAAAATAAAGACGGTGCCAAGGCTGTCGAAATGCTTGGCAAAAAATATGAAGGCGCAGCATCCAAAGCTGCTGATACCACTCAAGGCAAATTGCAGCGACTCAACCAAGCCTGGGATGAAACCATCGAGGGCGTTGGGCAAGCATTGCTCCCAGCATTAGAAGATTTGGCAGACTGGGCAACCAGTCCAGAAGGCGGACAAGCACTAACCGATTTTGTTCATGGTTTAACAATGCTTATCCAGGGAACCGTCACAGCCGTCGAAACCCTCACCGGAGCGCTCAGCGATTTGGCAACTGGCAAAACTGGAGCCGCGTTCGACAAAGTTGCGGCAGATTCGCTCGGCGGACGGGGAGCCGCAGCATTATCACAACAAGGTCAGGCAAGAGCGGCGGCAACTATTGCAGGATCTCAAGAAACTTACCGAAATGCACTCATGGGCATTTCGCCAAGATCCAGTCGTGCACCATTTTCAAGCTTGTACGGTCAGGCTCCAGTAATCATCATTCAGGGAGCAGTCGACCCAGGAGCCACGGGTCGCCAAGTAAAAAAGATTCTCAACCAGACACAACTCAATGCAGTCAGCCCTAACGCAGGGGACCGCCGCCGATGATGATTAATAGCCGCGATTTGACCTGCAACATCGCAAACACCATTGACACATTTGAAATCTCGTGGGGATCAGACCTTTATGTAGACATGATTCAGCCAGTCATGCTCTCGATGTCGTGTCTTGGTTGGACTGCTTCTTATGGTGTGATGCAAGCAGTAGGACAGACCGTTTCTGTTCAATGGCAAGGCTGGAACCTCCTTACAGGCACCATCCGTGGCATCAGCGTGGAGGACCAAGGCAACGGTGTCTATGTCTACAACATTGATGCTTCATCCCCGTGGGAAGCCATCGGCATGAAAAACCTGGGTGGCAACGGCTATCCAGCACAAACCGATGCGAACCGTATTGACCAACTGCTCGCTGAGTCGGGCGCCTACTCGTGGGATGACATCGACCCAAATGTGATTTGGTCTACCATGACCACAAACTGGTATTCACAAACATGGACATCATGGGCCACCTCAGTGGACCGCATTATCGGTTTTACCACGGGCACGACAACCTACGATTTTGTGGTGTATGAGGATGGTTCACAGTCCGCTCTTGGCTTGCTTGATTCAACGTCCGCCGATTGCCGTGGCCGATTCTACTCCCCATGGTCCAGCGGATATCTTTACTGGAAGTCCTACCAGGATGTTGTCACGCTCCTAGGAACCCCCACTTTTACCATTAACGCGGCAACAGACATCATCGATGGCACCCTTGAGGCCTCGGGAACCGTCGCAGACATCTACAACGTTGTAAACCTGACCGCCCCAGATGAAACCGTAACAGGAGTTGCCGACTCTGCCAGCATCGATCTTTTCGGTATTCGCCCACTTGACATCCAAACTCAACTTGAAGCGGCCGACCGTCTCGGTGTTGCCACAAACATCCTGCAAACTGCCGCCCAAATCCGTTCAAACCTGACCGGATTTCGTATCGCAACCGCAAACTGGGATTTCACAAAAGGCCAAAACTTTCTCATCAACTGCATCAGCGCTTCAGTTGGAGCAGCCACCATCACTAACCTTCCCAGCGCTTTCGGTGGTCCACAAAACATCCTCATCACTGGCGGCACCATGATTTACAGCCAATCAGACACCATTTTTGACATCAAATGTCAAACCGCAAACGAAATCGCTGCCGTACAAATGTGGCAAAATGTCGATGTGTCGTACACATGGGCTACCTACCTACCCAATAACATTTGGTCCGAAGCATCCTAAGGAGACAATATGGCAACCACCACCTATTACGGGTTTACTGTTCCGACAAGCTCAGATCTTGTCCGCAACGGTGCAACAGCCATCAGCACCCTGGGCACAAACATCGACGACTTTATCAGCGGGTCATCAGCCGCGGGAAAACTATTTTATCTTGCCGCCGATTCGGTAAACTCAACCTCTCGCACCACCACCTCCACCACATGGGTCAATACTGGCACCGTCCATTCAGTCACTTTCACCCCAGGTAAATCCCAATTTTTTGCTGTCATCTGGCGGGCCTCGATGTCTAATAGTGCAACAGGCAACCGCATGGATTGCGGCATCAACGTCACCGGCGGCCTCACTTCAGCCCCCAGCATCTACCAGTGTGTACAGCTGGAAGGCACAACCCGAGTTGCTGGCACTCACGTCGAATTCTTTGATGCAGGAGCAGCCTCAGCGTCTCCCTCAACTATTACCGTCACCCTTCAATTTCAGACAACCGCTGGCACCTTGACCTGCCACGACTCATCCATCCAGGTGGTGTGCTTTGGCTAGAACCGCGCAAGACATTCTGGTCGTCGCTTTCGGCGAAGTAGGAACAGTCGAAAAACCCGAAAACCTCACCAAATATGGGGCATGGAACGGCACAGACGGCCAGCCGTGGTGCGGCGCTTTTGTCCGCTGGTGTGCCATGCGGTCATCGGTGCAAGTCAAAATCCCTAACCCCACCTACACGCCGGCAGGTGCGGCAGGATTTAAGAAACTTGGCACATGGCATGAAAAAGGTGACCCACTTCCCGGCGACATCATTTTCTTTGATTTCCCTCATGACGGTGTAGATCGCATCAGCCATGTAGGTATTGTGGTCCGAGCAGAAGCCAACGGCGACGTGTTCACTATCGAAGGCAACACCTCAGGTGGCGCAACAGGTGACCAGCGCAACGGCGGCATGGTCGCCATCAAGCGACGCACCCGCAAAGAAATTGTGGGCTGGGGACGACCAGACTACAAACCTGCACCCGTCCCAGTTGTGCCACACATCATCGACTATTACCAAGACCACAACAAGACAACCCCTGCCAAGCTAACCCCTGCCGCTGCTAAAAAAGCGGGAACCGCTGGCAAACCTAAGGCCGCAAAATGATTGAACCCGCTAACTATCAGATGGTGTGCCCGAATAATGCCACGTTTGAGTTTCATGCGGTGTGGGCTATAGATGGCACTCCCGTCGATATGACTGGCGCACAGGCAGCTATGCAGGTCCGACCCACCTACTCATCATCTACCGTACTCATTGACCTTATTGAAGGTTCAGGCATCATCGTGGACGGTGCAGGAAACATCGATATCACCGTCGATGAGGCTGTAACAGCTGCTGTACCGCCAGGCAACTATGTTTACGATTTAGTAATCACTATTTCAGACACCGCATACCGTTTGCTCCAAGGCAAATGGCAGCACCTTTCAGGAGTTACCCGCTAATGGCTGTCTCCACTCTTACCATCACCTCAGGCGTTTCTACAATTTTGCCCACGGTCGAACCCGTCGTGCTTACATTAGGCACAACAGGCCCCCAAGGTGTCCCCGGTGCAGGTGTTCCAGGTGGCGGCACGCCAGGACAAATCCTCGCAAAAGCAACTGCAACAAACTACGCCACCACATGGATTGACAATTACACAACCGATGTGCGTATCGCAGCTAAAAACGATTCAGGCACAACCCTTGCAAAAGGAACCGTTGTCTACGTGTCAGGCGCCAATGGCAGCAACGTTTTAGTGAAACCTGCTTTAGCGACATCCGACGCAACATCAGCCACCACCATCGGCCTCACGTTGCAGCAAATGATTCCCAATAACACAAATTTTATTATCACTCAGGGCATCATTTCGGGCATTAACACATCGTCCGCTACGGCAGGTGACCCTGTCTGGCTGTCAGGGACTGTGCCCGGTGGCCTCATTTTCGGTGTTGCCAATAAGCCTGTTGCCCCCGTGCATGAGGTTTTCATTGGCACCGTAGTCCGTGCTCATGCCACATTAGGCGAAATTCTCATCAACATCACGAATGGTTGGGAATTGGATGAGCTGCATAACGTCAAAATCACTAGCCCCACTAACGGCCAGGTGCTTACGTATGATGCGGCACAGTCGCTGTGGGTGAACTCGTCCGAGACTGGCGACATCACCGCGGTCAACGTATCCGCGCCGATTACTGGTGGTGGCACATCGGGTGCGGTCACAATTGGTCACGCGACATCAGGTGTGAACGCTGGCTACTATGGTGGCGCGGCTACCGTGCCAACTTTTACGGTGGATTCGACTGGTCACTTAACTTCTGCGGTTGATGCGCCTATTGCGATTTCGCCTAGCCAGGTGATGGGTACGGCAGTTATCACAACTGACCCGCGGCTCTCGGATGCTCGTACACCTACCGCCCACGCTGCTTCTCATGCGGCAGCTGGTACAGATCCGGTGACGATTGCTGAGTCTCAGGTCACTGGCTTGGTGTCTGACTTGGCTGCTAAGGCTCCAACGTCTCGGACGGTTGCGACCACGGCACCGCTTACGGGTGGCGGCGATTTGACGGCAGACCGCACGCTTGGTGTCGACAACTCGTACATCCCTTACCAGTCGTCTTCGGTGTTGCGTCGTCTGCCGCTGTACACCCAGTCTGACGCAGCGGAACGTTTGCTCAAGCAAGCAGTGTTCTGGATTGATGCTGCGCACTCGACTGCTTCAGGTCAGACGATTACGAACCTCGGCTGGGGCGGCTCCGCTCTCAACGCAACGGCTGGTAGCACTGGCTCTGCTGATTCTAATGATCCAAAGTTTCTTGACTGGACCGGCACAAATTACGTCTATTTCCCTGGAGCAACTGGCAATTATTTAAGTGTGCCCGATGCAGCCAACCTAGATATTACTGGCGATATTGACGTGCGTATACAAATTGCGATGGATGACTGGACTCCTGGCGCTAACCAATCGCCAATAGGCAAATGGAACGGTCCTGCGGGTCAACGAACTTGGCGCATTGATGTTACTGGTGCTGGCTACATTCAATTTATTTGGTCTTGGGATGGCACAAATTCAGCCATTATTACATCAACTGACACCGTAGCCTCTTTAGCGGATGGCGCTATCAAATGGATTCGCTGCACGTTGGACGTAGACAACGGTGCCGTAGGTAATGATGTCAAATTTTACACTTCCGATAACGGCAGCACATGGACTCAGCTGGGCAATACGGTAACCACAGCTGGCGTCACGTCAATTTATGCGTCCACTGCCAACGTGGATATGGGCGCAATCAATGCCGGCGCTTTGCAACAAATGGCAGGCAAGGTTTACCGTGCCCAGGTGCTCAACGGTATTGGTGGCACCGTCGTGTTGGATGTGGACACGTCTCAAATCACGTCGGGTAGCCGTACGGCGTTTACCGCTTTGTCTGGGCAAACTGTGACCGTGACCCGTGCCACGTCAGGCCGTAAAACCA
>JBPCSW010000240.1:0-5343 GCA_051006675.1 Fluviibacter sp. | reverse complement strand
GAAAGCCGATCATGACCTATACAGTTGTATTGAGACTGACTCGCTTCCAGTTCTCCTTGAGGGCTTCCAAACCCTCGATGAAGCCTATGACGCAGTTGTCGTGCTCGTTCATAAATTCCAACAATCAGGCCTGCCATTACTTTATAAATTCAGGGTCGAATCATAGTCCTAAAGTGCATATTTGAGGTGGGTTACTCATGAGCAAGTCTATTGTAATTAGATCCTTATTGGTTTTATCCGCTTTCTTCTTCTGCACTGGCTTCGATGTTTTCAGTTCAGCCACAGTTGGCAATAGCTCAGTCCCCGAGCCTGCTAGACCAGTTGAACTTAGCCGCTACCTCGGCCGTTGGTATGAACTCGGAAGCTATCCTGCTCCATTTCAGGATGGTTGTTTGGCAACGCATGCTGATTATAGTCTAGCTCAAGATGGCGGTATTCGAGTCCTCAATTCCTGCCGCAAAGGCAGCCTCTCTGGGAAAGAAGAGATCGCCGAGGGCAGGGCTGAGGTGGTCGAAGGAAGTAATAATGCTAAGCTCAAGGTATCCTTCTTTGGTCCCTTCTGGGGTGACTACTGGGTTCTTGATCATGCGCCTGACTACAGTTGGTCTATCGTAGGAGAGCCTTCAGGGCGTTATCTCTGGCTGCTGTCGCGGATCGCCCATCCTTCAAAGGCTACCCTCAAACATATTGAAAGCAGAGCGGCAGAGATGGGCTACGATTTGAAAATGCTGAAGTGGACAGAGCAGCCATAGGTAAAATAACATTCTAGGCCGTGGGTAAAATCTTGAACTCTATCAAAATTTAATAAGGCTGATTGGGCCCGACAAACTAGACTCGTTGAAAAGCGCGCCATCTAGTAGCCAGAGAATTCCCCATATCCACAAAATCAAAATGCATAGTTGGATTTATATAGCCTATTAATCATTTTCTGTTGCCATCTGAGTAATTCTTTCGAGGCTCACTCAGCTGGGGTTTGTCATGATTTCGCAACATAATCTCAGATTTATTACAAAAGTTCTCGTCGCAGCGATATTGTTAGTAGGTATATGCTCTACATATCTTTACATCACGGTTTCTTCGGAGGATGCCAGTAAAGGTGTACAGGCCGCAGCGATAGATGATATGCCCACAGCCAGTATCAGCCAGTTCCCAGAAGAAATGCTCCCTGTGGAAGCGGTTTCAGGCGGGAAGGCCAAAAAAATGCGATTCGCAGAATAGAGAGGGGGACTGCTGATAAAGGTCGACCGACTAAAGTGGTTGTCACGAAAGCACCGATAACTAATCGTGTAAAGATAGTAGCGGTTCCGAGTAAAAAGATTTTAAAGGGTATAGAGGTGAGGTTACGTAAGCCGGTGATAGAGAAGAAAATGCCGGAGTTAAACGCAAAGAAATCTTCAGTTCAAAAGGATCCGATAGCATCGTTGTTGACGAAGCACTGAATGGAAGTTTTATCGGCCAAAAGCCTAAAGAAGAGATGCAACGCAAGTCAGAAGAGAGCGGTTCGTTGTGTCGACACTGGCGTAGTCTATGCCAGCTGCAGCGATGCTGCTGACATTTTAAGCCTCGAAGGCTTGTTGATTAATCCTCGGAATATTCTTCTTGTATGCCAAGGCGTCCAGAAAAAGACAGGTGGTCTTGGGTGGGAATATGCAGACAGCACACTAATTGTGAACATAGAATAGATAAAGCAAACGAGCTAGTTATTCAACAAACGTGATCGGTTATCATTAGACTATGATAGATTCTGGAAAGAAATCGTCGAAAAAGGGAGAATGCCGCGGCCGGTATTGGCTTCGAAGACCTACGCGAAGGACGCAGCAAATTCCCGTTGGGCGGTATTACGGAGCCACCGGAGAAGTTTTGTTGCGAGCCTACTCAGCCCCTAGTTTCCTTATTGCCCAATATGCCAACAGAAAGCTTACAGTCCTCCAGAACGACGTAGGTAAACACCGAACGGAGTAAGATATGGGAAGATCAGCCAATAAAGCTGCGAAGAAGCCGGCTAAGAAATCAGCCCGCAAAGTAGCGGCAAAACGCGGCCGTCCGCCGATAAAGAAACGCGGCCGGCCTGCGACAAAGAACGTGGCGACCAAGAAACGCGGTCGGCCAGCGGGGAAGAAGGCCGCAGTCAAGAAGGTTACGCGGAAGGCCGTGCGTAAGACGACTTTAAAGAAAACGACCCGGAAAGTTAGTCGGAATCCATTAAAGAGCGCTCTCAAAGCCCATTCACAGGCTCTGCAGACGGTAAATGCAATTCAGAAAAAGCTTGATAAGGCCAAAGAGGCGCAAAAAAAGGCTTTTGCCCGGATCGAGGCCATCAAGGCAAAAGAAGCAGCTAGCGTGGCGAAAGCCGCAGCTAAAGTAGAAAAACTTGCTTCCGCCAAAGCGAAAAAGGAAGCAGATAAAGAAACCAAGGCGGCGGCCAAAAAGGCGAAGCGAGGAAAACCTCCGGTAGCCGAGAATATTACAGAAGAAGCTGCAGTCGACATTATCGATGAGGTCGAAGAACAATCCTTATAATGAATGGCCTGGCAGCGGTTAATATCTGTTGCCGGGCATAAATCTTTCAGTTTCAAAATATTATAAGATGAAGAATACACGGGCTATTCATCAGTTTTGGTCTGAGCCACGCTCTGACTCAGATCTTAATGCGCTCCACTCGGCAACAAAGCGAGCACTCTCAGCGGACTTCCGGAGCCTTGTTTGATCTTTAGTGGTGCGGAGATGATGACCGCGCCCTTCGGGGGGAGTTGATCCAAGTTGGTCAAGCACTGCAACCCAAAGCGTCCTTTGCCGTGCATATAAAAGTGTGCCGGATAGGGCGGATTGAAGTGGTGCGCCTGCCCAGCATCCGTGCCAATGGTTTCTGTGCCGAATCCGTGCACATCACGCTGCTCAACAAGCCATTTCACAGCAGCAGGTTCTGGCCCAGGAGTGTGAGGGCCGTCCTCGCGTAGGCCCGCATATTCCGCATAATGCTTCTTCGACCAGTCTGTACGCAGAAGCACCCAGCTTCCGGCTTCAATTTTGCCATGGTCAGCCTCCCAGTCCTCGATAAATGGGATGGTCAGGACAAAATCTGGATTGTTGGCGCAGTCCGCAGAGCAATCGATTACACAGGCTGGAGCAACAAAATTTCTTACTTCGATGGTGTCGACGGAATTGTTTGGCAGGTCCTTACCAGTAATCCAGTGGATGGGTGCGTCAAAATGGGTTCCGGTATGTTCACCCATGCTGATGTTGTTCCAGTACCAGGCAGGTCCACGCTCATCATAGCGAGACACTTCTTCAATTCGGAAAGGCGCCGCCTGGCCTAACTCCGGGGGGAGCGCGATAGTCGGAAAATCTGATGATAGGGTTTGTGTGAGGTCCACGACGCGGATTTTGCCTGTCTGAATGGCTTGTGCAAATGCCAAGAGGTTGATTGCAGACGTAATCATCTAGCCTCCAGTCAGATATTTTCTTAAGAGGATTGGAGAGTTGTGAACAACAGTGTCAGCTTCATAAAACACCTTAAGGTTGGTGTCCGCAAAACTGGTAGCAGGTCACCAGCGGTGTTTATGAAATAATCAGTTTAGAAAGATTGCTGTGATCTGCGCTCATACCAGCCGCGTGAATTCTTAACGATACTCACCACAGAAAGCATAACAGGGACTTCCACTAAGACACCCACCACCGTTGCGAGAGCAGCACCAGATTGAAATCCGAACAGAGCTATTGCGGTCGCAACCGCTAACTCAAAGAAGTTGCTAGCTCCAATAAGAGCCGAGGGTCCAGCAACGCACCATTCGACGCCGAGCATTCGGTTGAGGAAATACGAGAGGCCGGCGTTGAAATAGACCTGTATAAGAATCGGAACCGCCAGCATGGCGATAATCGTGGGCTGCTGGATAATTTGCTCACCTTGAAGCCCGAACAGTAAGACAAGGGTGAGGAGCAGGGCCGAAAGGGAAAGTGGGCCAAGCGTGGTAAGGACGCTATCCAGCGCAGGTAGGCCGCCATTTCTGAGAAGAGCGGCGCGCCATACCTGTGAAGCAATAACGGGGACTACTATGTAGAGGGCCACCGAAAGTAGCAGCGTATCCCATGGCACGGTTATAGACGAAAGCCCAAGCAACAAGGCTACGATGGGAGCGAAGGCAACAATCATGATCATGTCATTGAGGGCGACCTGAGAGAGAGTGAAGTGAGGTTCGCCATCAACTAGGTTCGACCAGACAAAAACCATAGCTGTGCATGGAGCCGCTGCAAGAAGGATAAGACCTGCGATATAGCTATCAATCTGATCGACAGGGAGATATGGACGGAATAGATGCGAGATGAATATCCACCCCAGCAGGGCCATGGAAAAAGGCTTAACCAGCCAGTTAATGCCCACGGTCGTCATGATGCCGCGCCAGTGATCCTTAACCTCTTTAAGAGCAGCTAGATCAATTTTTAAAAGCATGGGTATGATCATGAGCCAGATTAGAACCGCGACCGGTAGGTTAACCTGAGCTACAGTCATCGTGCCAATGGCATGAAAAACGCTGGGGATCGCTTGGCCCAGGAGGATTCCTGCGACGATACATAGACCAACCCAGAGGGTCAGATAGCGTTCAAACAATCCCATTTGGGGCTTGGTCGAAGCTTGTGAATTCTCTACGTCAGCTTTGCTACTCATTAAAGAGGTCCTTTAGTTGTATTTTTGGGCGACGGCATAGAGAACATTTGTCTCAATGGCCTTCGTGCCGAGTTGAGTTATCATTTTATGATTAGTGGATTTCACATAATCAAAATCTGGGCCATCTAGTTTTTCAAGGGTGCCGCGATAGCCGCTGCCCATGGCAATAGCCCACCAGTCATCGGCTGAGCCAATTTCAGAAACGCTTGGTTCCACAAGAACATCGATATTAGTAACGCCAGCTTCGGCACGCATTGTCGTCAAGGATGCCTGATTTGAAATTCGTTCCCAAGGAGAAAATTTCCCTACGAGATCAGGCCTGATATCATCGACCGCATTCCAGAAGACTCCGTTGGCTGGCTCGAACAGCCGTGGTCCCCAAGTTGTTATTGCAAGTTTTCCGCCAGGGCGGACCATCCGCCAAAGCTCCCTTGTGGCAGCAACCATGTCCGGTACGAAGAAAATGCCGAATACACAAATAACAGTATCAAAGCTTTCATCAACGTAGCCAAGAGAAAGCATGTCACCTGAATGAAATTCAATGTTGGTTAGTCCCATAGACTTGGCTTTATTTTGGCCAAGCTGAAGGAGCTGGTCAGCAATATCAACGGCGACAACTCGCCCAGTTGGGCCAGTCACTTCAGCGGCAGGAATTGCTGATCCTCCACTACCGCAGCAGA
>JBPCSW010000239.1:0-4297 GCA_051006675.1 Fluviibacter sp. | reverse complement strand
TCGAAGCACATGCCGAAGTTCAACTCGATCTCGATTTCGGGTTATCACATTCAGGAAGCCGGTGCTAACCAGGCGATTGAGCTGGCCTTTACGCTGGCTGATGGCCGCGAGTATGTGCGCACCGGCATTGCCTCGGGTCTAGACGTCGATGCCTTTGCTGGCCGTCTATCGTTCTTCTGGGCCGTAGGCATGAATTTCTATCTGGAAATCGCCAAGATGCGTGCCGCACGTCTGCTCTGGCATCGGATCATGTCGGAATTCAACCCGAAGAGTGCCAAGTCGCTGATGCTGCGTACCCACTCGCAGACTTCGGGCTGGTCACTGACCGAGCAAGACCCATACAACAACGTCGTACGTACCACGATCGAAGCCATGGCAGCCGTGTTCGGTGGCACCCAGTCGCTGCATACCAATGCGCTGGACGAAGCCATTGCTCTTCCCACTGAATTCTCGGCACGTATCGCCCGCAACACGCAGCTGATCATTCAGGAAGAAACCCACATCACCAACGTGATCGATCCATGGGCTGGTTCCTACATGATGGAAAAACTGACCCAGGACATGGCCGACAAGGCCTGGAGCATCATCGAAGAAATCGAAGCCATGGGCGGCATGACCAAGGCCGTGGAATCGGGCTGGGCCAAGATGCAGGTGGAAACCTGTGCGGCTGACAAGCAAGCCCGCATCGATTCCGGCAAAGACGTCATCGTGGGTGTTAACAAGTACAAGCTGGCCAAGGAAGACGACATCGACATCCTCGATATCGACAACCACGCGGTCCGTGAAGCTCAAGTCGCGCGCCTGAAGAGCATCCGTGCCTCGCGCGACAGCGCAGCGGTCGAAGCCGCGCTGACCGCACTGACCGAATCGGCTAAAACTGGCCAGGGCAACCTGATCGACCTGACGGTCAAAGCAATCCGCCTACGCGCTACGGTTGGCGAAGTATCGGATGCGCTAGAAAAGATCTTCGGTCGTTTCCGCGCGAATAACCAAACGATTTCTGGTGTGTACGGAGGCGTTGTGCAAGGTCAGGAGAGCTGGGAAGAGATCAAGCAGGACATCGAAAAGTTCGTTCAGGAACAAGGTCGTCGCCCACGTATCATGATCGCTAAACTGGGTCAGGATGGTCACGACCGTGGCGCCAAGGTCGTAGCGACCGCTTTCGCCGATCTGGGTTTCGACATCGATATGGGTCCGCTGTTCCAGACACCAGAAGAAGCAGCGCGTCAGGCCATTGAGAACGACGTCCACGCCATTGGCGTGTCGTCGCTCGCTGCCGGTCACAAGACGTTGTTGCCAACCCTGGTGAATGCACTCAAGGAACAAGGTTCGGACGACATCATCGTCTTTGCGGGTGGCGTCATTCCGGCACAAGACTACGACACCCTGTACAAGGCTGGCGCCAAGGCCATTTTTGGCCCAGGCACCCGCATTGAAGATTCGGCACGCACCGTACTGGCCGAAATCCGCAAAGCGCTCGCCAAGTAATTCCGCTCTATTGCACCCGGCATGAACGCGATGCGCCCAGACGAAGTCACCACGCTTACCGAAGCCGATCAGGCTTTGGTAGCGGGCGTGCTCGCCGGGCAACGTCGTGCGCTGGCCAAATCCATTACGCTGATCGAATCGACACGAGACGATCATCAAATCCGTGCCCAGCAAGTGCTGAACGCGCTACTGCCGAGTACTGGCAATGCCATCCGCATTGGCATCTCGGGGGTGCCCGGTGCCGGCAAGTCGACCTTCATTGAAGCGCTCGGCATGTGGTTGATCAAGCAAGGCCACAAATTGGCTGTGCTGGCTGTTGATCCGTCCTCCAGCGTTTCGGGTGGCTCGATTCTCGGTGACAAAACACGCATGGAACAACTCTCCATGCGCGAAGAAGCCTTTATTCGTCCAAGCCCCTCTTCCGGTTCTCTCGGCGGCGTCGCCGAAAAGACCCGTGAAGCCATGCTGCTCTGCGAAGCCTCCGGTTACGATGTCATCATTGTCGAAACCGTGGGCGTTGGACAGTCAGAAACCACCGTGGCTGGCATGGTCGACATGTTCTGTCTGCTGCAACTGCCAAACGCCGGTGATGACCTACAGGCCATTAAAAAGGGCATCGTCGAAATTGCCGACCTCGTTGTCATCAACAAAGCCGATATCGACCCGCGTGCCGCAACGGTGACCGCTGCACAATGGAGAAACGCCCTCGGCATGCTCCGTCCAAGCAGCCCGAACTGGCAGCCACCGGTGATTGCGCTCAGCGCCCTGCATCACGATGGCATTGAAAAATTCTGGGAAGCGATTGAGAAATATCGCACTGCCCTGGTGCCTACTGGCGAGTTTGCCGAGCGACGCCGTCACCAGGCGCAAGCCTGGATGTGGAGCCTGATCGATTCAGGCCTGCGCCGCGCATTTCATGCCAACCCTACCGTACTTGCCAATCTGCCTGCCATCAAGCAGGCCGTGGCCGATGCACGCCAAACACCTGCCTCAGCAGCGCGTCAGCTGCTCGGTGCATTTATCAATGCCAGTGTTGGCACAACCCTTGCTCAAACATCGACAACGAACACAGGTATAGGCAACTAATTCCGGATATCACCTAAGGAGTCCCACTATGCAAGACATCATCCATCAGCTCGAACAGAAGCGCGAACAAGCGCGTCTGGGCGGCGGTCAGAAGCGCATTGATGCGCAACACGCCAAGGGCAAACTGACAGCCCGCGAGCGCATTGAACTGTTCCTGGATCCGGAATCGTTCGAAGAGTGGGATATGTACAAAGAACATCGCTGCACCGACTTCGGCATGGAAAAGCAATCGCTGCCGGGCGATGGTGTGGTCACTGGTTACGGCACCGTAAATGGTCGTCTGGTGTTTGTTTTCTCGCAAGACTTCACCGTGCTCGGCGGCTCTCTGTCTGAAACGCACGCTGAGAAAATCTGCAAGATCATGGATCAAGCAATGAAGGTTGGCGCACCGGTGATCGGTCTCAACGACTCGGGTGGTGCACGTATTCAGGAAGGCGTTGCTGCTCTGGGCGGCTATGCTGACGTATTCCAGCGCAACGTGATGGCCTCTGGCGTCATCCCACAAATTTCGATGATCATGGGCCCCTGTGCCGGTGGTGCTGTGTACTCGCCATCGATGACCGACTTCATTTTTATGGTCAAAGACAGTTCGTACATGTTCGTCACGGGTCCAGAAGTCGTGAAGACCGTAACGCACGAAGAAGTCACCGCTGAAGAGCTGGGCGGTGCCGTTACGCACACCAGCAAATCCGGTGTTGCTGATCTGGCCTTTGAAAATGATGTCGAAGCACTGATGATGCTGCGCCGTCTGATCAATTTCCTGCCATCAAGCAATAAAGAAAAGCCACCAGTACAACCAACGCTCGACAGCGCTGACCGCCTGGACTTCTCGCTTGATACGCTGGTACCGGCCAACCCGAATCAGCCGTACGACATGAAGGAACTGATCATCAAAACCGTTGATGACTGTGACTTCTTCGAGATTCAACCGGATTACGCCAAGAACATCATCATCGGCTTTGGTCGTATGGAAGGTCGCCCGGTTGGTATCGTAGCGAACCAGCCGCTCGTTCTCGCCGGCTGTCTTGACATCAAGTCGTCGATCAAAGCTGCCCGCTTTGTTCGCTTCTGCGATGCCTTCAACATTCCAGTTGTCACCTTCGTTGACGTACCGGGCTTCATGCCAGGCACCTCGCAGGAATACGGCGGCATCATCAAGCATGGCGCCAAGCTGCTCTACGCCTACGCCGAATGTACTGTACCAAAAGTCACCGTCATTACCCGTAAGGCCTACGGCGGTGCTTACGACGTGATGAGCTCGAAGCATCTGCGTGGCGACGTTAACTTCGCCTGGCCATCAGCAGAAATCGCTGTGATGGGTCCCAAGGGTGCTGTAGAAATTATCTTCCGCGAAGAAAAGAACAATCCAGCCAAGCTGGCTGAGCGTGAAGCCGAGTACAAAGCCAAATTTGCCAACCCGTTCGTGGCTGGCGCACGCGGCTTTATCGACGACGTGATCATGCCGAACGAAACCCGCAAGCGCATCTGCCGCTCGCTGGCTATGCTCAAAGACAAAGACATCACCAATCCGTGGCGCAAACACGGCAACATTCCGCTTTGATCGCCCGGGAGATAAAAACATGTTCAAGAAAATCCTGATTGCAAACCGCGGCGAAATCGCCTGTCGTGTTATCAAAACTGCCCGCAAGATGGGCATCAAGACTGTCGCCGTGTATTCGGAGGCGGATGCCTCGGCACGCCACGTCGAACTGGCTGATGAAGC
>JBPCSW010000238.1:0-3530 GCA_051006675.1 Fluviibacter sp. | reverse complement strand
GGGCTAGTGATTGTGATTGCCGGATTGATTGGTGTGGCACGATTAGTGCCCGCAGCGTTTTATTTTCCAGCAAAGACCGATTTTGTTTCCGGATACCCAAGTATTAGTACGCTCTTGGATGCATTCACCTTTGTTTACTATCCGGAGAATCCACCAAAGGGCGGTTCATTTGGCTCCCTTACCTGGTGGGAATACAGCTACTTTATTGGTTATGTGGGGTTGGTTTTTCTGGTGGTTGGGGCATATGAATATGCCAAGGCTAGGCTACGGGTGGTGCCAGTTTGGTGGATACCAGCAGCCCTGATCATGTTTTTGTTTTCTTTGGGTTATGTTTACCAGTTAATTCCTAATTCAGGCTTGCCATTCTCAACGATTGAGCGGGTTGCCCCACCCTTTATGGTGCTCCCAGACTGTGTACTGTTGATTGTGTCAGCGGTAGGGTTCACTCACCTGGAACATAGATACCGGTATTACACGCGTTTAGCGTTATTAGTGTCACTGTTTCCCATGTTGGGTGAGATTTTCCAAAATGCTCGCAATTGGCGTATTCAGATGTACGAAGTCGCTGTTGGTGCGCATGAGATTCCGGGAGTCACGATTGTGGAGTCGCACGTTCAGTTTTTGCGGCTGATTGTGGGCGTGAGCTGGTCAATATCTCTCGTGGCTGCCTTTGCGGCAGTTGTGTGGCTGCTGCGTTTGCGTAAAGCATAACCGATGAGTATGGCGATGCCGCTGATCAGTATTGTTTGCCCGTTTTATAACGAAGGGCCGGGTGTGTCAGCGTTTTACGACGCCATGACGGCCGAGTTTGCGCAGCTGCCGGGTTATGAGTTTGAAGTGGTGTGTGTGGATGACGGTAGTAAAGACGACACGCTGGCACGCCTGATTGCTTTAGCAGATAACGATGCCCGGTTTCGCGTGGTGGAGTTGTCTCGTAACTTTGGTAAAGAAGCCGCGTTAACGGCAGGGCTGGATGCAGCGCATGGCGATGCTGTGATCCCCATCGATGCCGATTTGCAGGATCCGCCGGCGTTGATTGGTCGATTGATTAAGGCCTGGGAAGAGTCCGGTGCCGATGTTGTGTTGGCCAAACGGAGTGATCGGGCCAGTGATAGCGTGGCCAAACGCTTTAGTGCGGCGGCTTTTTACGATATGCACAACTGGGTATCGTCGATAAAAATCCCCGCCAATGTAGGATACTGCCGGTTGATGACCCGGATGGTGGTGGACGCCCTCAAGCAGTTGCCGGAAAAGCAGCGCTTTATGAAGGGGTTGTTTGCCTGGGTGGGGTTTAAAACCGTCACCATTGAGTACACGCGCGAGAAGCGTTTTGCGGGGACGTCTAAGTTCTCGGGCTGGAAGCTGTGGAACTTTGCGCTGGAAGGCATTACCAGCTTTAGCTCGTTGCCGCTGCGCATCTGGACCTATGTGGGTATGGCCGGCGCGTTGGTCACTTTGGGCTATGGGCTGTTTATTGTCTTGCGCACTATCATCCAGGGCGTGGATGTGCCGGGCTACGCCTCGTTGCTCGTTTCGATTTTGTTCTTTGGCAGCTTGCAGCTCATGGGGCTGGGCATGCTGGGCGAATATGTGGGCCGGATCTATATGGAATCCAAACACCGCCCGACGTACCTGGTACGCAAGGTGTATCAACGCCGACCGGTAGCAGATCACCACGACTCTGCTTAGCCTTGATGAAACAGCATCTGGTTCGCGGGTTTCGCTTTGGTGTGACGGGCGTTGCCAACACTGGGATCCATGCGTTGGTGGCCGTGCTCTGCCTCGAAGGTTTCTTTCTAGGTGTGCCGTGGCTGATTGCCGGACCGGTCGTGGGCAATGGCGTGGCCTTTGTTGTGGCCACGGTATTTTCTTATGTGGTGAACACAGTCTGGAGCTTTTCGACGGAGATGAATCGTAGGAACTTCCAGCGGTTTATTGTCGTCGCCGTCATTGGTCTGTTTGCCGCCATGGGCTTGGCGCGTTTGGCCGAGATGGTCGGCTTGCCGCCGCTGGGCAGCGTGGCACTGGTCGTGTGCGTCATGCCCTTTGTGAACTTCGGGCTGCATAGCTTGTGGACGTATCGGTGATTACAGATCCATCGCCCGTTCACATGAGCCGGGTTACGGCAATCGGGTGCTAGTCGGTTAATTGCTTTTACTTGTTGAAGCCACCTACGGGTGGCTTTTGTTTTTTTACTCAAACAAGATCGCCTCAACTCTTGCTAACGCCTCGTCTAGGACGAATTGAGGTACGGTTTCTTTAAGCCGCACTTTTCTGGCGCGCCAGTCTAGTGATTTCAGCTGATGGCAATGGACGGCACCTTGGGTGTCTGTACCGGATCCCATGAGAGTCACTACGGTGCCATAGGTGCGGGCAGCTGCTGCCGGGCCTTGGGAAATCGGGCAAATCATCGCCAGACCATGCTGGTTAAACTGCTTTCCGCTGAGGACGAGCCCAAAGTGGGGGCCGTTCATCTCTTTGCCAGAGGCGGGGTCGAAATCAAGGTGCACGATATCCCCACGGTTGGGTAGGTAGGCCATTAGGCATCCTCCAGGCCAACGCTGGGCATTTCGTCCCAACCGCTGACACGCGGCAACCCCTCCGGCATTTCTGACATGAGGTCAGAAAGCTTGTAGCGCGGGCGCAGCGGTGCTTCAACCGTCATTTTCTTGCCGCTGAGATGAAGCTCCACCTGGGAGCCCTCGGCTAGCCCGTTTTGATCGATAAAGGCCTTGGGCACGGTCATTACAAGAGAGCCGCCCGCTTTGCGTAATGTTTGCAGCATAATCGCCTCCTTCATTGCAACAGTTGTACTATAGTAGGATTATATGTTTTATTCAAGTAGGATTTTTAAATAACGCCTGAATCTTTGGAAAAGCTGGTTTCCTGGAAGATGCCTTTTGGTAAGCATGCGGGCACCTTGCTGGCTGATCTGCCTGGGAACTACCTGGCTTGGTTCGCGCGAGAGGGCTTTCCCGAGGGCGAACTGGGGCAATTGCTGGAACTGATGCATACGATCGACCACAACGACCTAAGGGGGTTGTTGGAGCCGGTGCGGCGAGGGCGGTAGGGCGGGTTGACAAATGTATCGCGTGTAATACAATTGATACATTGAATACGGAGGTGCCCCATGGCGGTGTCTATCAGGCTTGATCCTGAAATTGAACAACGGCTTGATCATTTGGCGGCCCAGACCGGTCGTGCCAAGTCGTACTATTTGCGCGAGCTGATCGAGGGTGGCCTCGATGATCTAGAAGATTTTTACCTGGCGGATGCCACGATGGAACGTGTTCGCAAAGGCGATGAGGCTGTGCTGGATGCGGCTGAAGTAAGGAAGTCGATTGCCCTGGACCATTAAATACACCGAGTCTGCGCAGCGGCAGCTTAAGAAGTTGGACAAGTCGGCTGCGCTGCGGGTGCTCGATTATATGGATGAGCGGATCGGTATTCTGGCTGACCCGAGAAGCGCAGGCAAAAATCTGGTTGGGCCAAGGATGGGTTCATATTGGCGATATCGGGTTGGGGATCTG
>JBPCSW010000237.1:0-4025 GCA_051006675.1 Fluviibacter sp. | reverse complement strand
CTTCACCTACTCGCTGGAATTGCAATTGGATATCTAATTTTCAACCTATGAGCTACAAACAAAACGACCGAAACGAATACTGCGCAGCAGTTGCAACAATGATCTTGCTGGCAGTTATATCAATAATACTAATCATTAGACTATGGCAAGAGATTTAGCTATTGCGGCCGCACTAATTGGATTAGGTGTGCTGATTGGATATATTTTATTCAGTAAAGAACCAAAGAAAGAATACCATGTCATTGAGGTCGCTAAACAAAGCGACATGACAGATGAAATGACTGGCAGTAGATTAAACTATTATGAAAGATTGTATGCTAGATAAGATAAAAGAATGGATTGAAAGAGATGGCCTTGACGGGCCTAGTCAGCGCATTGACTTGGTGTACAAGCGAAACTATTTGTTTAGTATACTTCGAGAAAACATGACGCTACAAGAGATCGGTAGGTTATTTAACAGAAGGCATTCATTGGTAATTCACGGCATCAAGACTCATGAGAAGATGATGTCTGAGACTTACGAGTACAATGGTATGGAGATCAAGGGTAACCTTGCTTATTTGTCGGTGATTAACGAATTTAAAAAAGAATATGATAACCTACTTTCAAACGGTGACGAACACCAGCAAGCCGTTCTATGTGTCACTAGAGAAAGCTCTACAGAGGATCAGGGATGGCAAATCGCAGCAGATAGTGGAGCAGGTGAGAGCCCTTACTCAAAAGGATGCGCGAAATGAAAAAAAGAAATTACTTCCAGCCATATGCTTTAGCGGTAAATTTGACAAACGTGCAGACACTGCCTGCATAGAGCACAGTGGAATTATATGCTTAGACTTTGATGGCTTTGATTCTTATCAAGAGTTAGAAGACTTTAAGTTTGAGTTGATGATTAATAAGTTTACCTTGTCAGTATTCATGTCACCATCAGGTGATGGTCTTAAGGTATTGGTTAAGATACCAAAGGATGCCGACAACCATAAATTCTATTTCAAAGGATTAGAGAAGTACTACAACCGCAAGGAATTTGATACCACAAGTCAGAACTTAAGCCGCGTGTGCTATGAGTCGTATGACCCTGAGCTTTATTACAACCCAAACTCTGAGTTGTTTACAGATATGATTCTTCCGGCAGTTGCGCAACAACGTGTTACGCAAACTACAACCATCAGGCTTAACGACTACAACGAGGTAGCCAGACGATTGCTCGTTTGGTGGGGCAGAAGTTATGGAATGGTACCAGGTCAACGGAATAATAACCTATATGTTCTAGGTGTTGCGCTAAAGGAATATGGCATTGACAAGACCATGGCCCATTCAATTATGAACGATCAGGACCAAGGCGGAGAGATGGCGTCAGAGATAGTGACGATTGTGAACAGCGCATACAAAGACATGTCGACGTTTGGCACCAAATTTTACGACGAAATTGAGAACGTAAAGAATGACCTGAAGCGCGGAGTTCCTGCCGAGCAGGTAGCTGAGAAGTATCAAATTGATGAGCTTCCGGAGATCACTGAGTTTTGGACCAAGTCAAGTAAGGGTAAGATTGAGGTGGTACCACACTTATTTAGATTGTTTCTAAATAACAATGGATTCTTCAAGTACTACCCACCCGGATCAAGGACATTTGTTTTCGTTAGAGTGATTGACAACCTAATGAGCGACGTGACTGACGATATGATTAAGGACTTTGTGTTGGACTATCTGATGGACATAGATGATATGATGGTGTATAACTACTTCGCTATGAACACCAAGTTCTTCCAGGAGACCTTCTTAAACTTTGTACCTAAGATTGATGCCGTATTTAAAGAAGACACTGTTGACAGCGCATACTTGTATTACTTAAATTGTGCTGTCCATGTAACTAAGGATGGTGTCAACGTTATTGACTACAAAGACCTGGGTGGCCATGTATGGGAGATGCAGCGAATCAATCGTGATTTTGTATTCAGAGAGAACTTATCTGAAAACGAATTCGAGACTTTTGTTGCCAACATATCAGGAGACGACGATTCACGTAAGCGATCGATGGAGTCAACACTTGGATACATGATGCATAGCTATAAGCCAGCGAGTTATTGTCCGGCTGTCATATTAAACGATGAGGTCATCAGTTCTAATCCTGAGGGCGGTACTGGTAAGGGTATCTTTGTAAACTCAATCAACCACATGAAGAAGATGGTTAAGATTGACGGAAAGGGGTTCAGCTTCCAGAAGTCATTCCCATACCAACGCGTGCAGGTTGATACTCAGGTTCTAGTATTTGACGACGTATCTAAAGGATTTGCCTTTGAGAACTTATTCTCAGTGATCACCGAGGGTATCACGTTAGAGAAGAAGAACAAGGATGAGATACACATTCCATTTGAGAGATCGCCAAAGATATTCATCACCACAAACTACGCAATAACGGGCGCAGGTAATTCGTTTGAGCGTAGGAAGTGGGACCTTGAGTTTAGGCAGTACTATACCAAAGACAGGACGCCTGAGGATGACATTGGTCACAAGCTGTATAGCGGATGGGACGACGCAGAGTGGATTAAGTTTGATAATTACATGATCCGAAACCTTCAGTTGTATCTGAAGAAAGGATTGATTGAGACTGAATTCAAGAACCTTAAGGTCCGAAAGTTAATCGCCGAGACATCACCTGAGTTTTGGGAATGGGCTACAGCTAGAGACAACATGGACACCAAGCCAAACGCTAAGTCAGTTGGCCAAGACATGCTCAATCGATTTGTTGCTGACTACCCAGACTACGATCGATATGGTAGATATAAGCTATCAAACGCTAAGTTCTACCATTGGCTTGATGCGTATGGTGAGTATGCGTTCGGTCAGAAGCCAAGGGCATACAAGGGCATGAATGGCAAGGAGATTCATTTTATTGTTAAAAATCCAATACAAACAAAGTTATGTTAGAAGAAATTTTAGAATGCTACCCAGATGAGACCTTCTTAAAGGCTGATGGGTTTGATGACGCTGTGATCGGCGTTGAGATAGCTGAGCCAATGAGATTGGTTTATTCAGTTAAAAAGGTAATTGAAATACTTATAACTGAAGATGAGATGTCAATGGAAGATGCGCTTGAGCACTTTGAGTTTAACATTCGCGGTAGCTATGTTGGTGAGCAAACACCAATATGGTGCGATGATATGTATGAGTTATGAACTTAGCAATAGTAATCCTAAGAAAGCGCATGGAGGCAACGATTGAAATCATGGGCTACAAGTCAGGAAAGAAGATTGATAGAGAGTTAAGGCATATGCTCAACTCATATCTATCAGCGATAGGCCTGCTTGAAGGAAGTCATGACGGTCTATATGCTAACCCATATTACGCCATAAACGCTCTTAGAAGGGAGCTATCGTCGGTGAGTCAGTCTAAAGAACTTACTGATGAATTAAAAAATGCAATTAAATTATTAAGAGATGAAGACTTTACGCAGCTACCAGAGTGATATATCTATCAAAGGCTTGGAGATCTTGAAGAAGTACAATATATTGTACTTAGCCATGGAGGTTCGTTGTGGAAAGACAGTAACTTCTATGGAGATTGCCAAACAATTTGGTGCTAAGAAAGTGCTATTCTTGACTAAAAAGAAGGCTATCGGATCTATTAAACAAGACTACGCTGATTTCGGATATGACTTTGAGATTGAAGTTATAAATGATGAGTCCATGCACAAGGCAACAATGCAACAGCCTGATCTAGTTATACATGACGAGCACCATAGATTTGGGGCATTCCCAAAGCCAGGTTTGTACACCAAGATGTACAAGAAGATGTACAGCCACTTGCCAATGATCTTCTTATCAGGGACACCATGCCCAGAGTCATATAGTCAGATGTACCATCAGTTTTGGATAAGCGATCATTCGCCATTCAAGGAGTACAAAAACTTCTACCGATGGGCCGATGACTATGTCAACAAGTTTGACCGGGTGATCAATGGGTTTAAGGTTACTGACTACTCAGGTGGGATAGAGCTCAAGATAATGTCAGATGTAGCTCACTTGATG
>JBPCSW010000236.1:0-4093 GCA_051006675.1 Fluviibacter sp. | reverse complement strand
TTGTAATACAGATTGTTATAGACCAGCAGGACGTCAGCCAGCTTAAAGCTGTATCCAACGCCTAAAATTTGTTGTGACGTAAACTTTGCGAGAGCACTGCCACCCCCCGCGTCAAGGTAATAGGGCACAAAGAATCTGGACTCGCCAAGCCGGATTCGACCTTGGACACCGCCAACTGCATCTGTTGAACTTAGTCCAGAAAACAAGGTCGTTTGAGCGGCGGGTTCGCTGAGATTTGTCTTGCTATTTAGATGCAGAAAGCGTGCACCGGCCAAGACGTCAAGATAGAACTGATCACTGGTATAGGCGGTGTAGGTACCAGCAGCAGTATAGATGCCCATCCAGATATCGGTCTGTGAGGTTGCAGTTGTCCCCTGGGCCGGTAAATTGGCCTGTGTATTCGGCATCTTGAGTTTGGCAAATGTGGCGTTGCCAAGGATGCCCCAGCGTCCGTAGTGGATTTCGCCGTCAAGCATAAACCCTGTGTCGAGGTTCTTGACGATGGTGCTGCCGCTCATCGACGCCGTGGCAATCTGCGTATTATCGTAGTCGACTGTGCCATTTACTGATGGGACCCATACATAGGGGGTGATCGCGAACCTAAAACCATCAGTAATTTTGGGGATCGGGGACACCTCATCAGCTCTTGGCAGGCTATGACTCAAAGCTGCTATTACAGTTAAGAGGCAAATGATGAATGTCTTGATGGATTGTGATTTATGCATGATCGTTTTCATCTCAACGCTAATTAGTTTGAATAGTTCTGGGGCTGTATGTAGTAGCCCTTTTCGGGGAAGGCGACGGTCAAGCTGAAAAAGCCACCCCAGCCTTGCGGGCTGCTTGGTGTTTTGGTGATCATGTAACTCGGGCCAATCTGCCATTGCACACTGGCAGTACCGACTGAAATCGTTTTCCCGGCGCTGAGCATGAGTTGATTGGTGTTGTTGCTCTTGCCGTTGGTCGGGTTGCCGTTAATCCACCCTTGTAGGTTGTAGGTCCAGGCGTTGTCCGATGTATAAGAGACAGTCGGGTTGACGTAGTACACATTAGCTGTGCCCGATGCCCGGTTGTTACCAACGCCCCAGGCGTTATAACCAATTGCACCAATGACCCAATGTCTGGGTTGGTACATCAACCCGTACGATGCCCCGAGTCCGGTTTGCTGGGATCCGCCGTACGTGTTGGCTGTCGGCATCTGAATAAAGGGACCGAGGCCATAGAGGAGGTCCATATCGGTTCTTGCAAAATAGGTGGCCAGCTGTAGTGGGGTCGCCTGATTGCGGGTCTGCTGATTCTGGGCATTGATGTTGTCTAAAAACATCGGATTCAGAATAAAACCCGTGCGTTCGCTCGTGAGAATCGGGATGACCGGATCAAACTGAAATTGTGCCTGGGTGTAGTTCTGGCCGGGTTGCCGATTCTGGTTGTAATTGTATGAAATCGGAAGCTGAACCATCGGGTGGATCTTCGCCATGATCCTCTGGGCGACCTGGGCAGTCGGCGTCATGGTGCTACCGTCATCCGCGCGCGCGGGGAAGGCAATTAGCGACCCAATCACCCAGAAAAATCCGAATCTAAAGATGAATCGGTGTATCGAATTGTTATAAAACATTATTCTGGATTATGCGCAACCATCCAAAAAGGTACAAAACCACCTCAGGGTGGTTTTGTTCTTTAGTACCCTACTGCTTATTTTTGGAACAATGTGAAGGCATTGTCGCCACCCTTAACGATCTGATCTGCCGGAACTGACTTGACGGATTTGAGCGACTTAAACTGGTTCATGTCGACGACAGACCAGTTGATGGCATCGTAGTGCCGGAAGTAGGTCAGGTTCCGGGACAGGTCATGCATGATCAGCCACAACGTGCTCTCTGAAGAGACTTTATTGCTTCGCGTTCCGTCACCTAGGCCGCCAGGAGGATCCATGGTGAGATCGAGTGGGCGGTCAAAGTTGTTGAGGATATGAGCCAATTGATTAATAGCTTGATCCGGGGTTTTTCCTTTGCGCACATAGTTTGCATAGAAAGCAGCTTTGACGAATCGACCTTGAGTCGTTTGCGCAGAAGGCAGTGCGGTTAAAGCAATACCGGCATCGGCAGATGCCAACTTCAGTTTGCCCAGTTGCCCTGTGTTTTTATCTACGTTGGAGAAGGTGTAGTTGTTAAGATTTTCGAGATGCCATGGAAATGGTGGGTTGTTGGTAAGGGCATTTACTGGGTTGTCGTACACATTTTTTTTGCCATCGAAAAACTCAATAACAATCCCGTTACCTTTTTTATCGAACACGGCAAAGTGCTGCGGAAGCGGTGCATTGTTATCTAATGGCACCTTTGGCTGCCAAAACTCGGTTCTATCACTCTGCATGGCTGCTTTGACTTCTGCAACCGTCTTGAAGTTGCCCAGGATCCAAGCGCCAAGATCATTGGCCGACAGAATCTTGCCCTGATCGTTGCCTACAGGGGGCGCGCTTGAGCCATTGAGCTGGTTTGATGAAAAGCTTAGGCCTTGGTCATTGTCTCCTTGAGCAATGTAAGGCTGTATGGTGTTGGGTACCGCCGGTGCTGATATAGCGATAATGGCGTATTTTGTGTCAAAGGTGACGCCTTGTTTTCCCGATGGCGTTGAAGACTCTACGTGGGTGCCAGCCGGCATCCAGGTCATCGAGAATGGAAGTGGATAAGGATATTCTAGGCCACGGCCATGGTACGCGTTACCATTGGTATCAGTGGTTAACAGGGTAGTACATCCTTGCGCGACACCGCTTGCGGTAACCAGGTAGCTCGAGGCAACGAGTGTTGCAATGAGAGATTTGAGTTTCTTTCCGTGCATGTGTTTCTCCTAGGCGCGTTGTTTTACTTCAAGGTTGGATTCATCATGCAACCATATAAATGCTATGCATATTCCCAAAATCGGGAATGCGATATAGCTCTCGGCAGGACTCTTCACCGCTAAGACAAACAGTCTGTTCGAGAGAACTGGCCGCTTTGCGTTGAGTCTTGCGTGAGCATTTATTACGAAATCAAATCTTAGGAGCTGATGAAGTGACTGTATAGCGTACTAAAGTACGTAATAAAACGCGTCAGGCTTTGTGTAATCCATGCGTCAAATTCTTCCGATTTGATCAAAGGAATTCTTGGGCATGGATGTTTTATCAGCAGAATGGATTGCTGGTTTTGCGTGAATTATTTCTGGCCAGCTGCTGTATTGAATCGTGGTGCTGATCACAAAATCGTGTGAGCTGAACCAAGGTATCGATCCCGAGTTTGTCTTTAATATGGCCTCGATACATTTTCACCGTTCTGAGGGCGATCCCCAGAATTTCTGCGACTTCATGTTGTCTGTACCCTTTTGCTAACAGCAAAAGCACGTCTGCTTCCCGCGGCGTAATCGGAAGATTAATTAGGGGAGTGGTTGTTGTCGTTGTCTGGGTCGACCTTAATGACGATTCAATCTTGTCGAATAATTGATGGAGTACTGCAGAGATCTGGGCTGCGGAAAATGGCTTTAATATGAAGTCGACTGCCCCACCTCGAAATGCGTCGATGACATCTTTTTTTTCGGAGTTCCCGCTCATGAAGACGATAGGGAATTCAACATTGATCTGGCGAATCGTGGTTTGCAGTTCTACGCCATTCATGTCGGGCATTTGAAAATCCAGCAGCATGGCAGTGGGAATGCCGTCTTCAAAGTCGAACGATGCTATAGACTGCAAAAATTCATGGGCGGATTTGAAGTTGACGACGTCATATTCCTTGTTGAACCAAGCCGTAAGCGCCTTGCGAACGGCAACGTCATCCTCGACGATCAGAAGGCGCTTGTTGCTCACTGGTGGCGCCTTTCATCGTCCAATCGCGGTAATTGCACCTCAATACAGGTGCCGGAATGCGTGCTGCTCTTCACGCTAATCATTCCTCGATGACGGTCGATGATCGTTTTGCACAACCATAACCCTACGCCTAGGCCATCCTTTTTGGTGGATTGATACAGTTCAAAAATCTTCGGGATGTTTTCCTGGGGGATGCCGCTTCCGCTATCCTGGATGCTGATGGTGCCCCAAGCGCTATCTTGGCTAATTGTGATGGAAATAACC
>JBPCSW010000235.1:0-4701 GCA_051006675.1 Fluviibacter sp. | reverse complement strand
GCATTGCCGCAGCAGCCAAAGATTTTGCGCATGATTTGCCGGCTATGCGTGCCGCCGTGCGTGATGACACGCGCATTGTGTGGATTGCCAATCCGAATAATCCAACGGGCACCTTTTTGCCCTATGACGAATTAAAGGCGTTTATCGCCAGTTTGCCGCGTGACATTATCGTGGTGCTAGATGAAGCCTATAACGAATATCTGGCACCGGAACATCGTGTCGATACAACAGAGTGGCTCAAGGAATTTGATCACCTGGTGATCACGCGGACCTTCTCGAAGATTTACGGTATGGCGGGTCTGCGCATTGGCTATGCATTGGCTACCCCCGCAGTGGCAGATCTGATGAACCGTGTTCGTCAGCCATTCAACTGCAACAACCTGGCCTTGGCTGGTGCCATTGCAGCGCTGGAAGATGCCGAGTTTCTGGCGCAGAGTTTTGAGCTAAACCAGGCCGGGATGAAGCAGATTAATGCAGGCCTCGATACCTTGGGCTTGAACTATCTGCCGAGCCACGCCAACTTTGTGACCTTCAATGTGGCAGATGCCGCCGGGGTCAATCAGCGATTGCTCAAACAGGGCGTGATTGTTCGCCCGCTAGCGGGTTATGCCATGCATGATTGGCTGCGTGTAACGATTGGCACGCAACCTGAAAATGCACGCTTCCTGGAAGCGCTGGCGGCAGCCCTTAAATAACACGCTCAAGAAAGCATCTCTATGCACTTCGGCAAGGTTCTGATAGTCGGCGTGGGGCTGATTGGCGCATCGTTTGCCCGTGGTCTCAAGGCGGCCAAAGCCGCTGATGAAATTATCGGTTTCGGTCGTACACCTAAAAGCCTGAAAGCCGCATATGACCTCGGCATCATCGATGAAGTGGGTATCAACCCCGGTGCCGATGTGCGGGAGGCGGATCTTATTCTGGTGGCCACACCCGTTGGGCAGATGCCGGAAATTTTTCAGCGCATCGCGCCATACCTGGGCGCGCATACCATTGTGACGGATGCGGGCAGCACCAAAGGTGATGTCGTCGAAGCTGCGCGTGCTGCCTTTGGTAACAAGGTCAACCAGTTTGTGCCCGGGCACCCCATTGCCGGTGCAGAAACCAGTGGGGCAGCGGCTTCCAAAGCCGATCTCTATCAGGGGCGCAAAGTGGTACTGACCCCGCTGCTCGAAAACTCGGTTGAAGACATTGAAAAAGTAAAACGCGCCTGGGAGCTCTGCGGCGCTGATGTACGGATTCTCGATTCAGAAACGCATGATCGTGTCTTTGCGGCCGTGAGCCATCTGCCGCATTTGCTGGCCTATGCGCTGGTTGATGAGTTTGCCCGTCGCCCGAATGCCGATCAATTGTTTGATTATGCGGCGGCAGGTTTCCGCGATTTCACGCGCAT
This sequence comes from Fluviibacter sp., assembly GCA_051006675.1. Taxonomy (GTDB): domain Bacteria; phylum Pseudomonadota; class Gammaproteobacteria; order Burkholderiales; family Rhodocyclaceae; genus Fluviibacter. The sequence continues at coordinate 3,311 of JBPCSW010000235.1, read as the reverse complement.
TGCGGGTAGCCACCCGGAAATGTGGCGTGATATCTCGCTGGCCAATCGCACGGCGTTGCTGGCCGAGCTGGATCGCTATGGCGCTGCGCTCATGCGGTTGCGTCAGGCGCTGGTGAATAGCGATGGCGAAGCACTCGCTTCTATTTATGCCAATGCGCGCGATGCGCGTCAGAACTGGTCTCACTAATGAATCATTTGCCTTTCCTGGATCTGCCGGCCATCTTAACCGCCGGTGGCACCGTGCGTCTACCGGGTTCCAAAAGTCTGTCTAATCGGATTTTGTTGCTTGCTGCCTTGGCAGAGGGGGAAACCGAAGTCCGTGATCTGCTGAAGTCGGATGACACCGATCGTATGTTGGAGGCGTTAGGACAGCTGGGCGTTACGGTTACTGCAGCAGGCGAGGGCGCCATTAAAGTGCAAGGCTGCGGCGGCCATATTCCGGTGAAAGAGGCCAAGTTGTTTCTGGGTAATGCGGGTACGGCCTTCCGGCCATTAACCGCTGCGTTAGCGCTGGCCGGTGGTTCGTACCATCTGTCGGGCGTGCCACGTATGCACGAGCGCCCGATTGGCGATCTGGTCGATGCCTTACGTCATTTGGGGGCAGACATTACCTATCTGGGTGTGGATGGCAAACCTAACGATGGCTACCCGCCATTGCAAATCAAGCCAGCGGCATTGAATGCCTGCGCCGCCACGGTGCCGGTAAAGGGCAATGTCTCTAGCCAGTTTCTTACTGGTCTGCTGATGGCGTTGCCGTTGCTGGATCGCACTGTCACTGTGGAGGTGGTCGGTGAGCTGATCTCCAAACCGTACATTGAGATTACCCTGGCAACCATGCGCCGTTTCGGGGTGGAAGTCGTGCGTGAAGGCTGGCAGAAATTCACCGTGCAGGGCGGTTCGCGCTACAAGTCCCCCGGTGTGATTTATGTGGAAGGCGATGCCTCTTCGGCTTCTTACTTCCTGGGATTGGGCGCTATTGCGGGCGGGCCTGTGCGTGTGGAAGGCGTTGGGTCAGATTCGGTACAGGGCGATGTGCGTTTTGCCGATGCGCTGGCCGCTATGGGTACCCGCATTACGATGGGACCCAACTGGATTGAAGCAGCGCCGCCTTTGAATGGCAAGCTCAAGGGGATTGAACAGGATTGTCTGGCCATTCCCGATGCAGCCATGACGTTAGTGCCCGTGGCCGTATTTGCCGAGGGTCCAACCAAACTCACAGGCATTGCCAGCTGGCGCGTAAAAGAAACCGATCGTATCGACGCCATGGCCAACGAGCTGCGCAAGCTCGGTGGCAAAGTGGAGACCACGGCAGATACGCTGACTGTGTACCCGCCGGCCAGCCTGGACGCATTGCATTGCGCCGAGATCGAAACCTACGACGATCATCGCATCGCCATGTGCTTCTCGCTCATGACCCTGGCCACCCCACTGCGCATTCTGGATCCGGGCTGTACGGCCAAGACTTTCCCGGATTACTTTGAACGTTTTGCCGAAGTCACCAAGGCGGTACCCGTGATTGCCATTGACGGCCCTTCGGCCTCGGGCAAAGGCACCGTCACGCAACGCGTGGCCGATGCGCTGGGTTGGCATTATCTGGATTCCGGGGCGCTTTATCGTTTAACCGCGCTGGCTGCGCGTAAAGCGGGTGTCGATTGGCACGACGAAGCCGCTGTTGCGGGTATCGCCGCTCAGTTGCCGGTTCGTTTTGTTGGCGGGCAGACACTTTTGGGCGACGAAGTGGTCGATGACCAGATGCGTACCGAAGAAATGGGTATCGGCGCTTCTACCGTGGGCGCCTTGCCGGCCGTGCGTGAAGCCTTGCTGCTGCGTCAGCGGGCGTTCCGTCAGGCGCCAGGTCTGGTGGCCGATGGCCGCGATATGGGCTCGGTGGTATTCCCCGATGCACAGACCAAAGTCTTTTTAACGGCGACAGCGGCTGTCAGGGCCGATAGACGCTACAAGCAGTTGATCGAAAAAGGTTTTTCCGCTAAACTGCAAGACATTCTGCAGGATTTGGAAGATCGGGATGCCCGCGATGCGGCGCGAACCGTGGCACCACTCCGGCAAGAAGCCGATGCCAAGCTTCTGGAAACATCCAATCTGACGATTGCGCAAGCAGTAGATCAGGTGTTGGATTGGTTCGGAAATAAGGCGTCATAACCCCACGGTAAACGGGTTGTATCCCGGTGCCTCACAGGTGCCAGGGTCAGCTTTTTTGCTCATTTTTAACCTTAACAAGCTGATCAGTTGCCTGTTGTAAATCACAGCCGGTGCTGTTCTTGTCAGGAAATACCACTCTCATGTCTCAAGCCGATACGTTCGAAAGTTTTGCCGCTCTATTTGAAGAAAGCCTGGCCCGCCAGGATATGCGCCAAGGTGAAGTCATCACCGCTGAAGTGGTGCGCATGGACCAGAATTTTGTGGTTGTTAATGCAGGCCTCAAGTCCGAAAGCTATGTCCCCGTACACGAATTCCTGAACGATCAGGGCGAACTGGAAGTTGCCGTTGGCGATTTCGTTCAGGTTGCCATTGAATCGCTCGAAGACGGTTTTGGTGAAACCCGTCTGTCGCGTGACCGCGCAAAACGTATCGCTGCCTGGAACTCGCTGGAAGCCGCTCTGAACGACGGCTCGCTGGTTACCGGTGCCATCACTGGCAAGGTTAAGGGTGGTCTGACTGTTATGGTTAACAGCGTTCGCGCCTTCCTGCCGGGTTCGCTGGTCGACACCCGTCCAGTTAAGGACACCACGCCGTTCGAAGGCAAGACCATGGAGTTCAAGGTCATCAAGCTCGATCGCAAGCGTAACAACGTTGTGCTGTCGCGACGTGCTGTTCTTGAAGAGAACATGGGCGAAGATCGTCAGAAGCTGCTTGAGACGCTGCAAGAAGGCGCCATCATCAAGGGCGTGGTCAAGAACATCACCGACTACGGTGCATTCGTTGACCTCGGCGGTATCGATGGCCTGCTGCACATTACTGATCTGGCCTGGCGCCGTGTTCGTCACCCGTCCGAAGTTCTGGCCGTGGGCGACGAAGTGACTGCCAAGGTCCTCAAGTTCGAAACCGAAAAGAACCGCGTATCGCTGGGTCTCAAGCAACTGGGCGACGACCCATGGGTTGGCATTTCCCGTCGTTACCCGGCACAGACCCGTCTGTTCGGCAAGGTCACCAACCTGACCGATTACGGTGCTTTCGTTGAAATCGAACAAGGTATCGAAGGTCTGGTTCACGTCTCGGAAATGGACTGGACCAACAAGAACATTCATCCGTCCAAGGTCGTTCAACTCGGCGACGAAGTTGAAGTCATGATC
>JBPCSW010000234.1:0-2789 GCA_051006675.1 Fluviibacter sp. | reverse complement strand
AACCGCAAAAATGGCTTCACAAGCAAAAAACGAGCAAAGGAACAAAAATGGGCGATAGGTCTCACATTGTAATTCGCAATAGCAACCCTGCTGATACGATTACCCTCTATGGACATTGGGCAGGAACTACCAACATTGACGCTGTTAGGTCTGTTATGAGCCGAACCAAGCGAATTGGCGACATTTCGTATCTGACCGCAGAGTTGTTTTACGAGTTTGCCGTTGTTGAGGGTTCTTACACAGGCGTAGGGTTTGACAGTTTCGGTATGTGGGCTGGTGATGACACCGGTGCTTGGGCAGACAACCCTAGCGTGTATGTAAATGCTGATGACGGAACTTTTGAGTATGAGGGCGAAACCGAAGAGGGCGAAATAGATGAAATTTCGTGTTCGTGCGGTAAGTGCTTTGATTGCCAACAAAAAGCAGTATTTGACCAAAACATCATTCACCACTAAGGTAGAAACATCAAACGAGAGGAAATAATGGCAAAGGTCAATTACTATCAGTTCGCAATCTTTGGAATTGCTGGCGTAGATAAGATTGAGGTAATCGCAGCAAGTCTTCCAGAGGCAGTAAAAATTGCCGAAGAATGGGAACTTGACGGAAAGCGACCAATCAAAGTAGAATTGATGAATTACCAACTCGGTAAATACGAACTACTAGGAACGGAGTAAAGATGATGATGTATCGCGTAGCACTTGGCGACACCTTGCGTGAAATCCGAACCGAACAGGGTAGAACCTTGCGTGATGTTTCTCAACTAGCCACAACAGCACTAGGCTACTTGTCAGAGATTGAGCGTGGGCAAAAAGAAGTGTCCTCTGAAATCTTGGCAGATGTAGCAAAAACCCTCGGGTTCTCTGTCGGTCAGTTGATTACACTTGTCGGGGCAAAAATGATGTTAGACGAGGGCGTTGTAAATCCGTTATCATTTGAGTTTGACAACGAGTTAGTAAATCACTAAACTCATTACATAAAGCAACACCAAAAACTAGGAGAAAAATGTCAGAAATAATTACAGTTCAGGGTCTAGTAGCAACTACACCACGACACCTCGTCACACAAGACGGCTTGCCAATTACTTCATTCCGTCTAGCAAGTTCGCACCGCCGATTTGACCGCACTCTAAACAAGTGGGTTGATGGAGAAACTAATTGGTTCACCATTACTTCATTCCGTCAGTTGGCAATAAATGTTGCTGGCTCAATCAGCAAAGGCGAACGCATTACTGTTTCAGGTAAGTTGCGTGTTCGTGATTGGGATAACGGCGAACGAGCAGGAACTTCCGTAGAGATTGAGGCAGACGCAATCGGACACGACTTGACTTGGGGAACTTCTATATTTACCCGAACTGTTATGGTTCGTGATACAGAGCCAGAGTCAGAAGAAGTAGAACCTACTGATAAGATTGTAGTAGAGCCAGAGAACTTGACTATGCCACCGACTAGCAAGACCCCTGCCCCAGAGCCAGAAATGGTTTGATAGAATTGGAGTGTCAGGTTTGCCCCCTCGTTTATCCTGACACTCCATAGCCAATCGGGTTTGCCCCCTCATTTACCGATTGGCAAAAGAAAGCCCCTGCGTTGAGTTCGCTCCGCAGGGGTTTTCGCTTTCTCGTAGCAGCCAGAAATAAAAATAAAAGCCTCTAATAAGTTATCAATCCGTTATCCCCCAACTTGCCACAAACGCCGTTTTATCGCTATAATTATTACACAGGCAAACGAGAGGACATTATGATTAGCCTACTAGAACAATACGGAGAGCAAGACGAAACAGAACTACGATTTGGTTGGATTTGGGGAACTACGATTAGCGACCACAACGACAAAATTGTAAAACGAGTTGCGTGGGCAGATGGCAGTATCACCATAACTATTTGGGAACTACCAAAAGCAAACCGCAACAAATCTCGCAGACCATACACCCACATTGACACAATCAACTTTGACAACTCGGACAAATACTTTGCTTGGTTGCCAACCTTAGAAAATTGGAACGGAGTAAAGTAATGAGCAGTTATTATCCAGAGGGCGGAATGATGGGGTCAGGCATTTATTCCGTAGAAGTTGAGTATGAAGAATTTGTCTGTGAAGACGAAGATTGCGGAAAGACTAACGAAGAGGGAACAACCGCAACTGACGATTGGGGAACTTACATTATTGAGTGTGAGTTCTGCGGAAGAACATACAGGGAAAGTAGCCTATCGCAAGATAAAGACGACTACTACCAAGACTAAGCAAACTACCTGAGCAAGTAGCCAAACTGCTCACCACGCCTTGGGCGAAAATAAAAATTTTGCTGCTACGCAGCAAATAAATAAATAAAAATAAAAAACCTCATTTATAAATGAATTTCCGCCGACCCCGATTTGCGTAAAGTTGCGGAATGTGGTTTGATAGTAATGTGGAACAAGCCACACTAAACGAGGAGTATCAAATGTCAGAAATTGACTACAACCCAGAGGGTCTTACCGAAGACCAAATCCGTATCAAGTTGTTCGAAGAGCAGGCAGCAGCACAGGCACAAGAGTTGTCCAGAACTATTGACCGCCTAAACGCAAAGACAACCCGAGTAAGCGAACTCAATGAGCAAAAGTCTAAGGCGTTCGAAGTTATCGAAACCGCAGTAGCAGATGGCGACATAGAGGCTGACGCTGAATGGCTAGCAGAAATTGGCGAAATCTTTGGTTGGGAAATGAAACGAGATGTAAAAGTTGATTTCACAATCACAGGAACGGCTGTCGTAAGTTTGCCATTCGGTAAATCGCTAGACGACTTCTCATTCGGTTC
>JBPCSW010000233.1:0-4299 GCA_051006675.1 Fluviibacter sp. | reverse complement strand
ATAGGATTCGTGCAGGCGTGGTGCCTGCAGGCAAGGAGGTTGAGGTCAAACAAATGCTTGATACACAGCCCGGCGGTGTGATGATGGTAGGTGATGGAATCAACGACGCGCCAGCGCTGGCGTCTGCATCTGTAGGGGTCGCTATGGGGGGTGGGATGGATATCGCGATGGAAAGTGCGGGTATTGTACTGATGAACAATCGCCTAACCGGGGTGGTCGATGCGGTTCTGCTTTCCCGCCGTACACTGGCCAAAATTCGCCAGAATCTGTTTTTTGCCTTTATCTACAATGTGTTGGCGATCCCTTTGGCGGCAATCGGTTTGCTAAATCCGGTCGTTGCGGGCGCTGCCATGGCCTGTTCTTCAATTTCTGTTGTAGGAAATTCATTGTTATTGCGTCGCAAGCGTTAAAAAAGCTGATCAGACGCTATAATTTTCAGGTTGGCGCGATTTCGTGCGCGCACATACAACCACACCATAAAGGGAGAAGACATGAACATCGATAATATTTCCATCTGCAAGGATGTCCCGAACGATTTCAACGTCGTTATCGAGATCTCGGCTAACGCACCAGGTATCAAGTACGAGCTGGATAAAGATTCGGGTGCTGTGTTTGTGGATCGTTTCATCGCTACGCCGATGCACTATCCATGTAACTATGGTTTCATTCCTTCGACCCTGTCGGAAGATGGTGACCCGGTTGACGTTCTGGTTGTATCGCCATATCCGCTGCCACCAGGCGTTGTGATCCGTTGTCGTACCATCGGTATGCTGGCTATGGAAGATGAAGCAGGTGAAGATGCCAAACTGGTCGCTGTGCCAGTATCCAAGCTGACTGGCCTGTACGACAAGGTTCAAAGTACCGACGATCTGCCAGAACTGCTGATCAAACAGATCACGCACTTCTTTGAGCACTACAAAGATCTGGAAGCTGGTAAGTGGGTAAAGGTTAAGGGCTGGAAAGATGCCGCCGCTGCCAAAGCCGAAATCACGTCGGGTGTTGAGCGCGCTAAGGCTAGCAAGTAAGACGTAGCCTTTAGGCATACAATAGCCCTGAGTGAGCTCAGGGCTATTTTTTTGATAAATATTGTTCAGGTGCAGGGGTAGCGTGTGCGGGTTGCAGTAGCTCAGATGAATGTAGTGCTTGGCGATCTGGTCGGCAATGTTCGGCGTATCGTGGAACAGGCAAATCGGGCAGTCACTGAAGGCGCTGATGTTCTGCTGACGCCTGAATTAAGTCTTTGTGGTTATCCGCCCGAAGATCTACTGTTGCGTCCGGATTTTTATCGGTCGGTGGATCTTGCCCTGGTTGCGCTAGCCCGCGAAACTACAGATCTGGATATCGCGATTGTGGTGGGACACCCTGAGCAGGCGGGAGCTCATTATTACAACGCGGCCAGCGTTCTGTATCAGGGTAAACGCATCGGCACTTATCGTAAACAGCATCTGCCGCAATACGAAGTGTTTGATGAGTTGCGTTATTTCACCCCGGGTTCGGAACCCTTCGTGTTTGATCATGCGGGCGTTCGCTTCGGTCTGGCGATTTGCGAAGATATCTGGTTTGCTGAACCTGCCCAAGCGGCTAAAGCTGCAGGCGCGGAAGTGCTGCTGGTCCTTAATGCGTCTCCGTATCATCTGGATAAAACCGTTGATCGTCAGAGCATTCTGGCGCAACGTGTCGCCGAGACCGGGCTGTCAATTATTTACTGCAATCTGGTTGGTGGTCAGGACGAGCTCGTTTTTGATGGCGCCTCATGCATTGTCGCGGCTAGTGGCCAGACAATTTTGCAATTGCCCCAGTTTGCCGAAGTACTCGCTTTCGCCGATTTAAATGAAGATGGTCAATGGCAAACGCAGTCGACATTGTCTCCAACTTCTGAATTGAATGCTCAGATTTATCAAGCGATGGTAATGGGTGTTCGCGATTATTTTGCCAAGAATGGCTTCGCCGGTGCCTATCTGGGTTTGTCAGGGGGTATTGATTCAGCTCTGACGCTTTGTGTGGCGGTCGATGCCCTTGGGGCAAATCGCGTTCGCCCGATCATTATGCCGTCTCCCTATACCGCCCAGATGAGTATCGATGACTCCTGGGCGCTCTGTGCCAACCTAGGCGTCAAAGGTGAGCTGCTGGATATCCAGCCTGCCATGCAGACCTATGAGCAAATGCTGGCTCCATATTTTGTGGGCAAAGCGGCTGATACGACAGAAGAAAACCTTCAAGCGCGAATTCGTGGCAATTTGCTGATGGCGCTCTCGAATAAAAGTGGCTGGCTGGTACTAACGACAGGCAACAAATCTGAAATGGCGGTCGGTTATTGCACGCTGTATGGCGATATGGCCGGTGGGTTTGCGGTGTTGAAAGATTTGCTTAAAACTAAGGTTTTTGAGGTTTGTCGCTGGATTAACCGCGAGCAGGAAGTTATTCCGTGGCGGATTATTGAAAGACCGCCTTCGGCCGAATTGCGTCCCGATCAGACAGACCAGGATTCGCTGCCACCATATGAAGTGCTGGACGGTATTGTTACTGCTTACATGGAGCAGGATATCAGTCCGCGCGACATCGTTGCGCAAGGCTATCGTGAGGAAGATGTACGCCGTGTCGTCCGCCTTTTACGTATTTCAGAATACAAACGGCGCCAGTCCCCCGTAGGCATTCGGTTAACTCGCCGCGGTTTTGGTAAAGATTGGCGCTATCCAATTACCAACCGCTATGCCGATGAGTGGTAAGCTATCACTTATTGAATTTGTCTTTGTCCGCATGGAGTTCTCATGAAGCAGATCGTAGCCATTATCAAGCCGTTTAAACTCGACGAAGTTCGTGAAGGCCTCTCAGAAATTGGCGTTACCGGACTGACTGTGACAGAAGTTCGTGGTTTTGGTCGCCAGAAGGGTCACACAGAGCTTTATCGCGGTGCAGAATATGTTGTGGATTTTCTGCCTAAGGTGCGCTTAGAAGTCGTTGTGCAGGATGACCGTGTAGAAGCCGTTCTGGAGTCGATTATTAAGTCTGCCCGTACCGGCAAAATTGGCGATGGCAAGATTTTTGTATTGCCTGTTGATCAAGTCGTGCGTATTCGCACTGGCGAGGTTGATGACGCGGCTATCTAAGCCATCGTTGCTGATTCGCTTTCAGCACTGATTAAAAGCCCTGCGGTGTTTCATCAGCGGGGCTTTTTCTTGATACCGATTTCATAGAGAAGCGCTTTGTCACTTGTTGCCTTTAATAAGCCGTATGGCGTGGTATCCCAATTCACCCCAGAAGGGCGCTGGCAGGGGTTGTCGGATTATCTGCAACTTCCTGAGTTTCGCGTCGCAGGGCGACTTGATGCCGATAGCGAAGGCTTGTTGCTTTTAACCGATAACGGGGCGTTGCAATCGCGTATTACCGAGCCGCGGCACAAGCTGCCCAAATGTTATTGGGCACAGGTTGAAGGTATCCCAGATGAAGCAGCGCTGGATCATTTGCGCGCGGGTCCTCTACTGAATGATGGGCCCACACGCGCCTGTGGTGTTGAGCTTCTTCCCGAGGATATCGAGGCGCGTTTTCTATGGCCTAGAAACCCACCAATCCGCTTTCGGAAATCAATCCCGACGGCCTGGTTGGCAGTGACCCTAACTGAAGGACGTAACCGTCAGGTGAAACGCATGTGTGCGGCAGTTGGATTACCGGTACTCCGGTTGGTGCGTATTTCGGTAGGGGGCATCCGATTGCTCGAACTGAAAGAAGGGTTGCCGCTGGCATTGGGTCAGTCATCTGAGGTTTCGGTTGCACAGCTCAATGGGAGTGATGTATGAAGTTCGTGAATCGTTCTGTCATGATCGCTGGTGCCATCATGGCCATGGCAATCACGGTGCAGGGCGCAACGTTGCCCATCATCCGGTTAACCTTAGGATCAGGCAGCCTCGATGTGGAGGTCGCCAGTAATAAAGCGCAGCGTTCCCTGGGGTTAATGAATCGGCCCTCGATGCCTGAATCACGTGGCATGCTATTTGTGTATCCGGCGCCTGCCTACTTTTGCATGTGGATGAAAAATACCAAAGTACCGCTCTCGGTGGCGTTCATTGATGCTCAGGGTCAGGTGATTAATATCGAAGACATGGCGCCGCAAACAGAGACAAACCATTGTACCCAACGCAATGCCACCTATGCCCTGGAAGCCAACCGTGGCTGGTTTGCCAAGCATGGTGTTGTTGCAGGTAGCCAGGTGGTTGGTCTTGAAAAGGCACCGCAGGGCGAATATTGAGATGGCTATGCGGGAGAACCGTAATCGATCCAGACGTTTGATAGGTTATGCTAGGG
>JBPCSW010000232.1:0-8284 GCA_051006675.1 Fluviibacter sp. | reverse complement strand
GCATCGCCCAGGTCGAGCACAATCGCTGCCGGTGTAACGCTGTAGTTTCCAGACGTGTCAACGGCTTTGATCATCAGCGTGCCATAACCAGCCGGTCGCACTACGGAAATATATGGGCTTGAAACAATCAGCCCCTCGTGAATCGGTGCGGCTTGACCCCAATCGCGGCTGTCGCCATTGATCCAGCGGATCTGGTACCCGGCAAGATCGATGTCTTCTACGGCATTCCAGCGCAGAGTAAACCGATTTTCCAATGGGTCGGTTGTGAAGGCCTGGACGTTTTGCGGGGGCAGTGTTTTGCCGTACACCTGGGCTGACGCTGTGACCGCTTGCCCCATAAATAGGCCGTTAATTGGGAGAGCCGATACCTCAACAAGGCCGTATCCATCGAAATCCACGTCAAACGACTGTCCGGAGCGTACTGATGCGGTCATCCACGGACCGAAATTTATGCGATATCTGAGCTCAACGCGCTCTAGCTGGCTAGTCTGCTGTTGCCATGAAAATGTGACGCGAGTAACAATTTGGCCAGTTCCAATCAGAGATAATCTCTCGCTGATCTGGAGCCCGCTAATCACTGGAGTTGATGGCTCCAACAGTGTCGTTTTTTTTGCTTCGCTCCAGCTGCCATCCCACGCATCATAAAACTGGGGTTCCTCATCGGTTGCTACGATTTTTACCCGAGATTCACTAATAGGTTGAATCGATAGGATCTTGACCTTTTTGCCAGGCGTAGCAAGTGGCGAGAAAAACCACATATGATCCATCGGTAGCCGACCATTGTGCATATTTGGCGTTGAGGTCAGCTCAACGACATGCTGATCACCACTAGCAGCTTTAACGCGGTAAGTGGTGAGCGTGCCATCCGGGCGCTTGATCATTAGATAATCCAGCGAACCATTGCGCGGTACTGTGCGGTCCAGCGTCAGCGTATTGCCAACCTGCTCAACAATCCGGCCGGAGTATCCCCACTGCGTCAGATCGTGGCTGAGCAGCACCACATCGCCACGCCCAACGCCAAGCCCTTCAAAATCGGCATCCCAGCTGATCCGGCGTTTACGGTATTTCTGTTGCGCAGCCAGATAATTGGCAAATTTGCCGGCCATACGTGCACTGGTGCAGCCGTACAAATCTACCGTACTGGATCGGACTGGATTAACGATGCCAGGTACTGTCACGCGCACCTCATCCTGAATCCAGTCTTTATCCGGGTTAGTGAACCGGACAATAATCTCCTCGGCCAGCTGCTCGGTGATGTAATTCACCTCAAAACTGCCCTTGATGATATTGCTCATTCCAAAAGCGTCGCTTGGCGAGGCGTTACGCCGATCCCATACCGCGCCCAGCTTTCCGGTCTCCCATGTCGGCGAGCCAAAACCGCAACGGGCAATAGCCGTCAGCATGTCAGCTGCCGTACGATCGTCATCGAGCACCGCGTTAAAGGTGAGCCCTTCAACCGCGCAGAAATTGGCCCAGGCATTCAGTGCGGCTAGATCAATCTGGCTTTCTGGCATACCAAGGCCATAGGTCAACTTGCCAGCACTATCGTAGCGGCCAATGGCAAAATCCATAAACCAGTGCGCCGGGTTGCTGGTCGGACCCCACTGCCATGACCCATTCCAATAGCGCGCATTGGCGTTTGCCATAACCGACAGCTGCTGCACTACACCGCTCAGCTGTTCAGAGGCGCGGATTGTTAGCCCAAGTCGATTCTGGCCGACATAATTAGCGGTGTCCGCTTGGTAGCTTCGTAGTGTTGACCAATTGGTCTTATTTTGCAACCGTGCATCACTGCTGTCGCTTGTATCTCGGATAATACGTACATCATAGGTGCCAGTTGGCACGTTGATAAATAGCGTTGCGCGTTTTGGTGATTGGCTGGCGCCAGAAATAATGACTGTGCCACCCGATCCCGAGATCCAATCCGTTCTTGATTCGTAATGGCTGGTATCGCGCCATTCTGACCAGCTATTCCAGTCGTCGCCGTAATACTCCCAGTACCCACTTTCAACCCATACGTTACGTGTCCAATAATGCCCAGTGACAAAGCCGTTACCCTGGGCATAAACGGTTGATGGCTCTAGCCAGGTTGACGAGTTGCTTGGCTTGTATTGAATGCGTAATTGAACACTGGTTCCATCAAGGCCGCCTGCATTGTTTGCATAATAGAGCGCCCCTTCAATATCGATGCCAATCCGATACGTATCAGGAGAGGTTGAACGATAAATCCAGCCAGCAGAATTAAGCAGTTCGGCACCAGCAACCGAATCGACATTGCCAGGGAAGGCGCCAATTCGGCCATTCTGGTCTGGGTAATGCCAGGCATACTCCTGGTAAGAGCTCAGTGGCGTCGTGCCGATTTTCCAGTCAGAAAATGCGGCGTTTGATAGGCCAAGGTGGAAAATCTGGTAAAGGTACTGATCCTCGCCATGGTATTCCGTATAAGGCTTTGCCCCAGCATCCGGGAAAAACCGGTGGGCGCCCATAATGACGGGCATCGACTCATACGGTCGCATGCGGTTGCTGCCGCCAGACAGGCTGTAGGTTGGCGATCCCTGGCTATATTGGCCAGTTTGGCTCGACATGCTGGTGCTAGGAATCTGTGCTGCAAATACGGCATTGACAAGCATGCTGCCGGCAACAGCAAATGCCGCAGCAAAGCCAGCGGCTTGCGCCGCAGTTAGGCCATAGGCTGCCTGTAGCGATAGGCCCCCTGTTGGCGCAGCAAGCATTGCTGCAACAACAACAATCGCGACCAAAGCAACGACTTGCAGCACATTCGACCCACCGCCACCACCGCCGCCTTGCACCGTCGCTTTAACATTCAAGATCTGGTGGTGCGCTGGGCAAACGGTATCCCACTCCTCAACCGTCAGCAGCCGGTCATCCAGCGTCACCATAATCGGTTGATGCGGATCAATGGCCGATGCTTTCAGCACATCACGCACCGTTGCCCCAGGTCGAATCGCGCAGATCGTGTCTGTGCGCCCAACCAGCGGCGAAATTGGGTGCGGGTGCCAGATCAGGTTGATCGAATTAGCAACCTCGGTGCGCACGGGCGTCATCATTTCCATGCGTAGTACCCTTCAACGCTTAGAAGCACGCGGCCAAGCTCACGGATCCGGTGCAGCACCACATGTCCGGCGTTTTCCATAGCGTGCAGAACGCAAGGCTCACCGTTAATCACCGTATAAACCCCAATATGGCTCGGTCGGCCACGGCAGAGCATCAGCACGGCATCCCCCTCTTTTGGGGTATTGGTTGGTTCCCCATAGGCAGATACCAGGTCGGCCATTTGGCCAGCGCGGCCAAGACGGGATGCAGCACGTTGAATCTCGATATCACTGGGCACCGGCAACCGGAATACCTCACGGCGCACCTGGGCAAGCAAGCGGGCACAATCGGCGCTGTCGGCCTCATAAGGCTGGCCAATATATTGTTCTGTCCAGTGATTCATGGTTAGAACAGCCCGGGTGAATTATCGGGCCGATATTGACGCTTGATGGCCGAAGTGGAAAAAAAGTTTTCAAAACCAAGGTCGGCAGAGACTTCCTGCATATTAGCAACTACATTGAACATGCTGAATGTCTGATCAAATTCGATCAAATCTGGTCGGCTGCGCATCACAAACAAGATGCGAATCGTGCTGCCAGCACCGCCACCGCTGGTTTCAATCCAATACATCAGATCACGGCCAATGTTATCAACGGCGATACGTGCTTTCGGGATCTGACCTTCAAAGTCATCCGGCATCGAAAACCGAAACGGGCAGGCAATAAACAGGTTGCCATTGCTGGTCAGTTCCTGCGTGTCGTTAATCACACGAACCGGTTGCGATAAATCGGCATGACTGATCTCTGCCAGAATCAGCAGTGATTCCTCGCTGGAAACCGATGCAATCGTCGACTTAAACTGGCTGGAAAGGTTGCGCGCCATATCAGGTGCCCCAGGCCTCGATCTGAGCCTTGATCGTCCAGCGAGTTAGGCCATTGTTAACCGGGTTTCCCGTTAAACCACCACCGATAAACCGGGCATTGATGGTTGTTCCTGAAACAGGATCCACCATATCAAACCAGCTAGCCCCCTCATTAATATCGTTGGCATACCAGATCAAAAAGTTTTGGTAATCAGCCTTGCTGGAAAATAGAATTGATACCGAACGGCGCACCATCACCCGGGACCGTACCTTTGTTTGGCGCGGTGGCCCAGATTCCATTTCTGTGCGCATCAGCGCGGATTCGCGCTGCTCTGCAAATCCATCAAATAGGATTTTTGCGGTGCTAGGCAAGGTAGCCATTACGCACTCCTCCGTAGACCAAAGTTACTTGCAAGGCCTTGTGTAAATGGTCCGTTCTTGCCAAGGTCATTCATCATGACTTTGCGGATAAAAAGCTCAATGTCGTAACCGCCAGAATCATTTTGGCGAACATTCTGTGATGTTTCTGTCTGTTCGCCTGTCTGGTTGTAGACCATTAGGTTGACGGTTGGCGCAATACCGGCACTGGCGCCAGGTGGCAGTACGCGCTCGCCCTTGAGTAGTACGGCAGGCACTTCATTTGGTTTAAGCCCAACAACCCCGCCATTATGGTAACGCGGCGCATCGGCAAACATGCTCATGTCACGTAGATTACGACTTGAACCGCCTTGACCGGCAATGCCACCTGTATGCAAGTCATATACATAATCAGAATTGCCTTGCACAGAATGTTGACCGCCAGCATTTGGCAATCCAGCGCTAAACACACTTCCAATTGCCTGGCCTAAAAACTTAGAAAAACCAGCAACAGCGGCCTGCGCCTGCATCCTGATAATGTCCGCAATGATGCCGTTCGCCAGGTTGGTAAAGTTTAGCTTTCCGGTCATGGCAAATTGCACTAAGGCATCTTCCATGCTGCGGAACGCATTATTAAATAGATTTTCAACGCCTTTTGCTGCATTACCGGCGTTTTCCTGATACGTGCGAAATGCCTTGGCCGCACCAGTCTCCCAGCGGTTTTCCAAGGCAATACGAGAAGTTACGCTAGCTTGTTGAATGGCAATCGATGCTTCCATTGCTGCCTGCATCTGCGCTAGCGCATCGGCAGATACCGCGCCTTTGCTGCGCTCGATCTGATCGATCTGCTTTTTCAGTTCTAGCTCAGCCTTGTGCTGCACATTGAGCAGCGCAACTTCGGTGGCTGTTTTTCCGATCAGGCTGGCCTGATATTCCAGCTCCAAATTCTGATCAGCCAGGGCGTCCCGATAACTTTCGACGGCACGCGCCTCATCCAGACGCTTGAGTTGATCAATCAGTGGCGCAGCTGCTTCTAGCACGCCCTTTTCTGCAGCCTGCAGCCTAAGCATGGCATATTCGCCCTGGTCGGCCTTTTCGATACGGGCTTGCAGACCTTGCAAAAATCCGTCACCCGCCTTATTGGCTATGGCACCGCCATTGGAGTCGAGCAGCGGTTTGCTCACCGCGCCAGCCAAAGCGCCAGCGGCGGCGCCAGCACCGAGCTTGTCCTGCAGCCGACCCGATAAATAAGATCGGCTGGCAATCTTGTCATAATCAGCGTAAAACTCGCTCATAGCTCGACCAGCCGCTGCAAATTCGCCCTGGAATAGCAATGCAATCTGCGCGGCCTGGGCGCCGATAAACTTGCCAGTCACCTGGAATCCGCGTTGCAGCACATCGAGCGTATCAATGACCAGTGCCAGACCCATCACGGCCTTATCAGACCAATCCTGAATGCTGCCATCGCTTGCCAGGCTATCCACGCTGCCGCGTAGACCGTCTGACGAGGCGCTGGCCGCGGTGAGTGCCTCAACAAAGGCATTAACCGATGGCAGTACTTCCATGCTGATGCTCTTATAGAGCGAATTCTGGGTGATCTGCAGGCGCTTGAGATTCTTGTCAAAGGCATCGGCTAGCTCGGCTTGCTCGGCTGTTGTTTTAGCGGCTAGCGTGCCCGCCTCGGCCATATCATTGAACAGCGGCAGCAGCGTGCGCCCCTGCTTGCCAAAAATCTCGGTAGCTACAGCGGCTTTAACGCCTGAATCCTCATATCGATTCATGGCTTCGGCGATCTTGATGAATTTCTCGCCAGTGTCCATGTTAGCCAGCTCCTTGGCGCTGAGGCCAATACGGCTCAGTGCATCGCGTACTTTTTCCGATGGACCGCCTGTAGCTTCCAGGTTAACAGCTAGCTTACCCAGGGCGCCGCCCAGGCTTTCCATATTCATTCCGCTAATTTTGGCTACGGCGCTGATGGCTGAAAGGCTTTTAACGGAAGCGCCAGTTTGTTCTGACATGTCTTTTAGCGCAGCAACGCTATCAACCGCTTTGTTAAATTGCATGATCAGTGCGCCAATGCCTACGCCAGCGCCAAGACCTGCAATAGCCAGACCAACTTTGCCAATCGCACCATCAATTGTAAAAGCGTTTTTTAGACTTGATGAAATCCGTGTGCTTGCCTCATCCGTGCTGCGGATCAGGGCAGCCTTGATGCTCTGGCCGTTTTGCTCGGCAATGGTCGCTGCTTGCCGTAAACCGCTTTGTAGGCTAGCGAGGTCTACGCCGAGGCGAATTGTCGCAGTTGCTGACGTGGTGGCCATGGCTTACCTCTTAGCGTTGATCACAGAAAGAACTTCGAGTTCGAGCAATTGCAGCGCGGCAAATACCTCCGGCTGCTCGGAATGAGGAATGCGCTGGTATCGCATGACTGGCGGTAGGGCGCTGTAGTTGAGGCCGTAAATGACCCCATCCATGCCGCCACGCAGCCATTGCGTCTGCATGGCACAAAGCACCACCAAGGGTGCTTCGTTTTCCGGCCAGATGTCGATATCGACGCATTCCTCTTCACGCTCGCTCAAATCGGCCTCAATGCCCATGGCCTTGAGTGCCTCTTTCTGGGCTGAAAGGTCTTGCCTACCGCCAAGCGCCCAGTGCCTGGCGGCGTCCCTCAGTTTTTTGACCGGCTCTCCGTCAACGCCAGAACGTAAGCTAGAAAGATCTCGCGGGCTGCCGGCGAGTAGTCACCGAGCAGCTGTGCAAAGGCTTCATGGCTAAACGGCACTGGCTCGCCGTTGCAGTCGAAAACATCGCTCCAACCGACCACAACCGGGCCGAGAACCTCGATATCTGGCTTGTTTTTGGACGATTCCGTCCACTCACCCAGTGCCTTTTTGCTCAGGTGCTTAAATTCCAGCTTAAGCGGCACCACGCCTTGCGGCGTGGAGATCTTGACCTCAGCGCTAAAGGTCGGATTAGGTTGGAGTTTGAACATCAGGCCACCACCAGACGCAGCTCGTCGTTACCGGCAGACGGCAGCAAGCGACCGTCAAAGCCGATCATGCGGCGGCCAGACTGTTCCTCTTTTTTCGGGTTGAGCAGCTGCACCGAGGGGGCAAACAGGGTCACGATGTAACCAGCCGTGGCGCCGTGCGTCAGGCCGATGCTGGTTGCCGTGTTATTGACCACGTTGCCCATCAGCGTTACTTCCTGGGCAGCCGTCAGATCCAGGCTGACCGATGCCGTCGATTCGCGGTTGGTCACATCGATCGACTCACCGCCGACCAGGGCAATAAAATCAACGCTGTTACCCAAACGTGCGGACAGGCCCTTGCTTGGGTAGGCCGTACCACCAGATAGGCTGCCTGTGGCATACGTACAGCCGAGCAGGATATCTGCCGTATTGCTGTCGGTAATCACCGCTGGCGTCTTGAAGTTGCTGATCGTTAGTGCCGGGGTTGATGCCGCTGACACGCCACCGTAGAGACCGCGGAAGCTAAACGACATGACCGGCTTTTCACCGACATTCATCTTAAATTCCACATCGCCACGGGCGCCAAGTAGCTTATGCACCACGCCATCATCGTAGTAATAGATGGTGGCCGACTCAAAGGCCGACGAGATGGGCGTGTATTCCACGCGAGCGCCTGCCGAGATTGCCTCAGCTAGGCCGGATGCACGCAGCAAAGGGCCGTAAGCCGGTGCTGTACCTGCGGTGCCAGCGCCTTGCAGCTCGACATCAAACGACAGCTCAACGTACTTTGTGCCAACTAGTTGCTCCGAGGCACCCAGGTATGGGCGGAGCAGTGCACGGTCGACGTTCTGTGCATTGAGCGGGTTGACCTGCTGGTTGGATACCAGCATGGCATTGGCAGAACCTGTAGGCACGCTGTCGGTGCCGTAGGTAGTTTCGATTTTGGCCAGAATGGCCGAGTTACGGACGATACGGGCCATGATTACTCCTTGTCAGACGCGGCAGCATCTGCAGCCGGCTGGATCGATTCTTGCGATTCG
>JBPCSW010000231.1:0-3889 GCA_051006675.1 Fluviibacter sp. | reverse complement strand
CACATTCGTGGAGAAACAAACAGCATGCCACTTCACGTTGAAATCCTTTACAACGAATACAACTTTGCTGCTGCCTTTGCAGTGGCATCACTACTAGCCATTCTGGCATTGCTAACGCTGCTTATTAAAACCTTTGTTGAATGGAAAGCCGCAAAGGTTAATTCGGAATTGAAGGAAGCCTAATCGTGAGTATTCAGGTTAATAACATCTACAAAACATTTGGTGACTTCAAGGCGCTCGATAACGTCAGCTTGGAGTTTCCTACAGGAAAGCTTGTTGCGCTCCTAGGACCATCCGGTTGCGGAAAAACGACTTTACTGCGGATCATTGCCGGTCTGGAATCTGCAAATTCGGGCCAGGTGATTCTCGATGGTGAAGATGCCTCGGATCGACATGTACGTGAACGCCAGGTTGGTTTTGTATTCCAGCATTACGCATTGTTTAAGCACATGACAGTCTTTGAAAACGTGGCATTTGGTCTGCGCGTTAAGCCTCGTAAAGAACGACCATCTGAAGCTGTTATCAGAAAGAAGGTTCATGATCTCCTTGATTTGGTTCAGTTAGACTGGCTAGCAGACCGATTTCCTTCACAACTGTCAGGCGGTCAACGGCAACGTATTGCTTTAGCACGAGCACTTGCTGTCGAACCAAAAGTCTTATTGCTCGACGAACCATTCGGTGCGCTCGATGCCAAGGTTCGCAAAGAACTGCGTCGCTGGTTGCGACGTCTTCATGATGAAATACATGTCACATCAATCTTTGTGACTCATGACCAAGAAGAGGCATTGGAAGTAGCTGACGAAGTTGTACTAATGAATCACGGTAAGGTAGAACAGGTTGGCACACCAGATCAGGTATACGATCAACCAGCCAGCCCCTTCGTTTATAGCTTCCTTGGTTCGGTGAATCTATTTCATGGTCGAGTCGATGGAGAAGTCGTTCATGTGGGGCCGCATCAACTGGAGCATGGTGGATCAGATGTAGCTGATGGCACCAATGTGGTGGCATTTGCTCGTCCACATGAATTGACAATTTCAAAGGATCCGGCCGCCCGTGGGGTATATGCAGTGGTTGAACGTGTTCTCACCTTTGGAGCAACTTCACGTGTCGAACTGATCGGGTTAGATATTAATGATGAAAAATCAAATCAGAACTATGAGGTCGAACTGACACGTCTCGAAGTGGCTGGTCTAAATATCGATGAAGGAGACCATGTCTATCTGGTGCCAAGAAAGCTGAGTATCTTCGAGCATAAGGATGCGGCTGCATGAATTTTCAGCAACTAAGAATTGTTAGGGAGACAGTTCGCCAGAACTTTAACCTGACAGAAGTGGCCGAGGTTCTTTTTACATCCCAACCCGGTGTTAGCAAACACATCAAGGATCTTGAAGATGAACTTGGAGTGGAGTTGTTTATCCGTAAAGGAAAAAGATTTATTGGTCTAACAGAACCAGGTAAAGAACTGATTGGTATTGTCGAACGCTTATTGCTGGATGCACAGAACATTAAGAAGTTGGCTGATCAGTTTACTCAACGTGATGAAGGCGAACTTGTCATAGCAACGACGCATACCCAGGCGCGTTACGCATTACCTAAGGTTGTTAAGGCATTCAAGGAGGCATTTCCTAAAGTTCACTTGGTGCTTCATCAAGGAAGTCCTGCTGAGATTGCATCTATGCTTAAAAGCGGTGATGCAGACATCGGTATTGCAACCGAGGCTTTAGAAGGCACTGAAGATGTGGCAACTTTTCCCTACTATCAGTGGCACCATGCAATCATTATTCCAGATGGACACCCATTGTTATCTGTTGGTAAGCTGACGCTTGAAAAAATTGCTGAATACCCGATTATTACCTATAACAAGGGGTACACAGGGCGAACTCAGTTAGATAAAACCTTTTCAGATGCTGGCGTGACGCCGGACATTGTGATGTCAGCCCTAGATGCAGATGTAATTAAATCCTATGTAGAACTCGGTTTGGGAATTGGTATTGTTGCCTCAATGGCATATTTTGCCGAGCGTGATATCGGTTTGCGCATGCCAAAGTCAGAACATCTATTCAGCTTAAATACAACGCTGATTGGTGTCAGAAGGGGTTCATTTCTTCGAGGTTTTGCCTATCGTTTTATTGAGTTGTGTGCCCCGGAGCTAACCGAAGATCATGTGAAATCTTCGGCGTTACTTGCCGGTTAATCAAGTGGTTGTTATGGATTCGGGATTCGCTGGTTTAAATTCGGGCATTAAGTGCGAAATTATTGAAAGTACGAATGAGCGTATCAATGCATTTAATCGTGTTATCTCACAATTGTTACCAGGGCTGGTAAGCCAAACTACATGCCTAACATATCGCGTTATTTGTCCACAGCTAACACGAGTTGAACATCTCTCTTCTCTTGCAAAGTTAGTACCACAGCTTGCTGATGAGAATTCGCGCCTGCAATCATGCATACAAATCTCAGGATTAATAATTATTCCTGGTGTGCTGCCTGATCAAGGCAGGCTAGTCAGGGAATCTTCTACAGAGTTGCTCTCTGCTCGACTTCATAGACGTTCCAAACAGATCAGGCTTCGAGTTCGCAATAACTATTTGGTGGATGAAGCCTGTTTAATAAAAGAAACGTTCGAACTGCATTATCGACTCAAGCCACAATTAACTCCATCAACGCTTGTTGTGTCGTTTAAACCCGACATATTTGATACGAAATTGAGTATTGATGAAACGGGTCTGTATTCCTATATGGCAATACAGTCCAACCCGGATCGTGCAAGTATTGATTATGTTTATGCTACGCAGAAACTAAGTTGTCCGGGACTGCTTGTGCCTATCGATCTCGTTGGGCTTCTCTTACTTGCTCTGGCTCAACAGAAAATGCCAGAACGACAAGTCGAGTCATTTGAGTACCATGTATATGGCCAGCTTTACACTAGACAAGTAATTCGTCTATGTGCGACAGCTCTTGGCGAGCGACAAATATTGGTTTGGGCAGAGATAGATGGAAATCTTGTATATCGAGGCGTAATTAATTTGCGATAAATTGATTAGCTTTCTTGTTTGGTGGCCCCCGAGAGCCGACTCGGCAGCAACGGATTATGAGTTCAGATAGATAAGTTACATCTGACCAGTAGATTGCACTTTGAGTAGATAGGTTGTTAAATCGATTTGCTCAGGCGAACCCCATTCAAGCGGTACGTTTCTCATAGGGCCTTGCATACAAACCTGAATGACCTCATCAAGGTTCATACGATCAACACCAAACCGAGCCTTACTATTCATGGCTGCATGCGGGTAGGGTGTTTTGAATCTAGGGCCAAAACTATCCGCATCCGCATGGCATTGAGCACAGGCTCTGCCGTTGGTAGATAGTTTCGTATAGTTATTTAATGCTTTGCCACGATTAGAGGCTGCTTTGTTTTCAGGGTAAGAAGCCTTGTAACCTTTGGGACGCAGAATGGATGTGTCATCAATGCCTGATGATGCGCCCGTTTGAGCAAAGGCCGGGCACGCGCTAAAAATCATCATTAGACAGATTAGAGATTTGATGCGTTGCATTGTGAGCCTCTCAGGTTGTAATTAGACAGCCACATCACTCTGACATCTTACAAGGCTTCAGATGAAATAGGTTGTTGGGAACGAATTGACCGGAATTTTGTGTATGGCCAAATTCAAACCGAAAGTGCGTGATTCTTTAATTAGCCATTGTTTATCTGTGCTGCGTTATGTATTATTAATACATAACGCAGGGGGGAGGCCAGTGGTGAAAACAGCATCTTTAGGATTGCCGCTCCAAAGCAAAAATACGAAGTGGAATCACATTGAGCTTCTTGAGCTCATTGATGAGTATGGTTCTATCAATAAAGCCGCTACTAGTATGGGCATGAGCTATAAGG